>NZ_JBJIAK010000024.1:0-86673 GCF_045310915.1 Mycobacterium sp. SMC-17
ACGTATGTTCGAATATCAATGCTTCTACTGCTTCAAACTTTCTGGCAGGCAGTGGAGGAACTGTTGCGATGGCGCCGCGTCGGCGGGACCGAAGAGGGGTCAACGCGACACCGCCGGCCGATCAGCCCGCACACCCCTGCCAGACGACCTGACTGTGATTCACCCAGCCACTGCTGACCAGGTGTTGTAGCTTTCACACGAAACTGACACGCCAAGGAGTGCTGGGTGGAGCCGACACGATTCGGGCAGTACGAGCTGCGCGAACTGATAGGCCGCGGCGGCATGGGCGAGGTCTACGTCGCTTACGACACGAATACCCAGCGCACCGTCGCGCTCAAGGTGCTGCCGCCGCACCTCGCCAAGGACCCCGTGTTCCAGGAGCGGTTCAAGCGCGAGTCGCAGGCCGCCGCGGGCCTCAACGAGCCGCACGTCGTCCCCATTCATGGTTACGGCGAGATCGACAGCCAGCTCTACCTGGACATGCGGCTCATCGAAGGGCGCACCCTCGCCGAAATCCTGGCCGACACCGAGCATCGCCCGAGCCCCGACTTCTCCGTCCGAATCATCGAGCAGATCGCCGCGGCCCTGGACGCCGCGCACGGAACCGGGTTGATCCACCGGGACATCAAGCCCTCCAACATCCTGGTGACCGATCACGACTTCGCCTACCTGATCGACTTCGGCCTCGCCCGCACCGCCGGTGAGCACGGATTGACCACGGCCGGAAGCACTCTCGGCACCTTGGCGTACATGGCGCCCGAGCGATTCGAGGGCGGCCAGGCCGACCCCCGCTCGGACATCTACGCACTGACCTGTGTGCTGTACGAATGCCTCACCGGCCGGCGGCCGTATCCGGCCGACAGTCTCGAGCACCAGATCGCCGGGCACGTCAGCGCGCCCGCCCCGAAGCCGTCCGACGTCGATCGGCGACTCGTCGCATTCGACGACGTCATCGCCAAAGGCATGGCCAAGAAACCCGGCAAGCGCTACCAGCACGCCGGTGAACTCGCCGCGGACGCCCGCGCCGCACTGAGCGCGCAGGTCCGCGTCTCGGGCCGCACCGGCACGCGCACGGGCTCGGGACGCCATGCGGTGCAGACCGACGAACCGAAGCGCCGCACCCGGCAGATCGTCGTCGCCCTCGGCGCGGTGATCGTGCTGGCCGCCGGTGCGGGAACGGCATGGCTCTACTGGTCCCGGCAACACCAGGTCGGGCCGTCGGGTTCGGTGCCGTCGATCGCCGCCAAACTACCTGCCGATCTCAAGGATTCGGGCCGACTGGTCGTCGGAGTCAACATTCCGTATGCGCCAAATGAATTCAAGGCGCCCGACGGCAAGTTCACGGGTTTCGACGTCGACCTGATGACGGCGGTGAGCCGGGTCCTCGGGCTCGAGCCGGAGTTCCGGGAGATCGGCATCTCCAAGATCGTTGCTTCGGTGCATGACGGCCTCATTTCGGTCGGGGCGTCCTCGACCACCGACACCAAACAGCGGGAGAAGTCAGCCGACTTCGTGACGTACTTCAAGGCCGGCGTGCTGTGGGCCAGGCGGGCCGGATCGAGTGTGGATCCCAACGCGGCGTGCGGATTACGGGTGGGCGTGCACCTCGGCTCGGTCGAGGAGACCGACCATCTGCCGGCCCGCAGTGCGGCATGCGTGGCGGCCGGCGTGGCACCCATCGAGATCGTCCCGATCGCCGGCCAGGACGGCGTCACTGCCGCACTGCTTGCCGGCACCGTCGACGCCATGGCAGCCGACTCGCCCGTCACCGGCTACGCCATAAAACTCAGCAGCGGCAAGCTGGAAGCGGCCGGCGGCATCGTCGATGCGCAGCCCTACGGGTGGCCGGTGGCCAAGGGCTCGGCGCTCGCTGCCGCGTTGCAGGCGGCGCTCAAACATCTGATGCAGACCGGTGAATACCGGGAGATCGCCACCAAATGGGGTGTGGAGATGGGCATCATCGACAAGCCGGTCATTAACGGCGCACTGCGCTAGGCCGGCTACTTCGGCCCGATGTCCGCACCCAGCCACCTGCGGCTGACCGCCGCGTAGCTGCCATCACCTTGAATAGTGCTGAGCCACTTGTTGATTCACTGTTGCAGCGCCACGGCATCCTTGGGCATCAGGTAGGCCTTCTGCGCGACGGTGAACGGCTGGTCGGTCGACACTCCGCACAATTGCGGATGTTGTGTCACCTGCCAACGGATTTCGCTGCCGTCGGTGATCATGACGTCAGCCTTGCCCTCTATGACCTGATCGAAAATGGTGTTGTTGTCCGGATATTCGATGATGGTGGCCTGGTGCAGATTGGCGCGGTCGAATTGTTCATTGGTACCGCCGGGATTGGCGACCACTCGCACTCCCCCACGGTCGATGTCGGATAGCGAGCGGTACTTCGCGGCATCGGCGCACCGCACTATCGCAGCTTTACCGTCGCGCAGATACGGGTCGGAGAACAGCGCCTTGGCGGCCCGCTCTGCGGTGACGCTGATGCCGCCGACCGCCAGTTCACATTTCTGCCCCAAGTCGGCCATGAGCGTCGGCCAGGTGGTGGGCACCAGATGCAGCTCCGCTCCGGATTCTCGGGCGAAATCCCGGACCAGATCGATGTCCATGCCGCTCCACTCGCCGGCGGCGTCACGGTAGGTGAACGGGCGATAATCGCCGGTGCTGCACACCGTCAGCGCCTTCGGCGTGGATTTCTCCTGCGGCGAGCTGCATGCTGCCACCGCCGTCACGACCAGCACCGACGCCGCCGCGAACACTGTGCGTCTCATACAGCCAGACTCTCACGCGACCGCCAACTCGCCTACGCTGGCTATATGCGTCGAATCGCGGCACTCGCAGTGGCAGGCGTACTGCTCAGTGCCTGCACGCAGACCGTGCCGGGACAGGCAGGCGCGCCAGATGACCTCAAGTGGCAACGCCCCATCACCGATTCGGTTTCCAGCCTGGGAGGCACGCTCGGCACAGTCGGGGAAGCCATGACCGCGCACGACTTCGTCGCCATGTCGCGGGATTGCACGAAACTGCAAGGCACGTTGGACGATCTCGGCAAGAATCTGCCGACTCCCGACGCGGACGTCAACTCGTCGTTGCAGGACAGCATCGACAACTTCCGGTCGTTCGCCCGCGTCTGCACGATGATGACGCCGGGCACGGCGGACGCGTCGCTCGACCAGCTGAGCGGCTACCTGGACCGCGGCGACAGCTCCATGCGAAAAGCCTTGCAGCAGATGGGCATCGAGCTGCCGGCCGCCCGCTAGCCGGCCGGTTTGCAGGCAACCAGCCCAACGGCCGCCAGATGCGCGCGATGTCGTGCATAGGACACCCGCAACTGCCTGACCCGGCGACGGGCTTCCGGATGCCCCGCGAGCTTCGCGACGAAACGGATTGCGCCCCAGACACCTTCGTCGGCGATCTGGCGTCGCAGCGCCAGCGGTGAGGCGCGCGCGATCCGCACCCGCTCGACCGTCAGCCCCGCATCCGCCAGCAGTTGCTCCCACCCTGCCACCGTCAGCGGCCGGATCTTGGTCAGCGCGGCGCCGGCCAACTGACCCGCGATGTCGGCAGCCTCGGCGTGGGTGTCGGGCGCCATCGCCAATTCGTGCACCGCATAGCGACCACCCGGGCGCAGCAACCGCGCGGCTTCCGCGACGATCGCCTCTTTGGCGTCCGCGTCGTGCAGGGTGAGCAGCCACTCGCCGATCACCACATCCGCGCTGCCGTCGGGCAAGCCCGTATGTGCGGCATCGCCGACCCGCACATTGTCTTGCCCCGCCACCAGAGCGGCGGTGTCGGCGGCATCACGGTCCTGTTCCACACCCAGGTACGAACGCGGGGCACGGGCCAGAATCTCGGCCGCGGTACGCCCCATGCCGGGCGCGAATTCGACGACATCGGCATTGCTGACGTCCACATCGTCCAGCAACGCGCGCGTCAAATGCATGCCGCCGGGCCGCAATACCCGTTTCCCGAGTCTGGCAAGGAGCCAATGCCCGGCCACCGTGAAGTCGCCCCGGTCCGCTCTCGGCAGTGCCGGCGGGATCGGGTGCGGTGGGGCGTAATTGCCGTAGTGCCAATGGTTCATCGTTATTGCGATTCCCGCTCAGCCCGCCCGCAAACGTGTTCCGGCCAATGGCGTTCCACCGCAGGTCAACCCGTTGCCGCCCATAGTTCGTCAACTCCCAGTATGTTGGCCCTGTCGTTCGGTCCTACGTTGTGCCCGAAGGAGCCACATGACCATCGCGTCCCAGCGTCATCGCGTCGTCGTCATCGGATCGGGATTCGGTGGCCTGCAGGCCGCCAAGGCCCTCAAACGTGCCGACGTCGACATCACCTTGATCTCACGCACGACGACCCACCTCTTCCAGCCGTTGCTGTACCAGGTCGCCACCGGCATCCTGTCCGAAGGCGAGATTGCGCCCACGACGCGACTGGTCCTGCGCAAGCAGAAGAACGTCACGGTCCGCCTCGGCGAGGTCGAGCACATCGACCTGAAGGCACAGACCGTCACCTCCAAGCTCATGTCGCAAGTGACGGTCACGCCGTACGACAGCCTTATCGTCGCGGCCGGCGCCCAGCAGTCCTACTTCGGCAACGACCACTTCGCGACGTTCGCGCCCGGTATGAAGACCATCGACGACGCCCTCGAACTGCGCGGTCGCATCCTGGGGGCGTTCGAGGCCGCCGAGGTGGTCACCGACCCGGCGGAACGCGACCGCCGGCTGACGTTCGTCGTCGTGGGCGCCGGGCCGACCGGCGTCGAACTGGCCGGGCAGATCGCCGAGTTGGCGGAGCGCACCCTGGCCGGAGCGTTCCGCAGCATCAAGCCGCAGGACTGCCGCGTGATCCTGCTGGACGCCGCGCCCGCGGTACTGCCCCCGATGGGTCCCAAGCTCGGCGCCAAGGCGCAGAAACGCCTGGAGAAGCTCGGCGTCGAGATCCAGCTCAACGCGATGGTCAGCGACGTCGACTACAAGGGCATCACCGTCAAGGACAAGGACGGCACCGAGCGCCGCATCGACTGCGCCTGCAAGGTCTGGTCGGCCGGTGTGCAGGCGAGCCCGCTGGGCAAGCTCATCGCCGAGCAGTCCGACGGCACCGAGACCGACCGGGCCGGGCGCGTCGTGGTCGAACCCGACCTCACGGTCAAGGGGCACCCGAACGTCTTCGTCATCGGCGATCTCATGGCCGTCCCAGGCGTGCCGGGCATGGCGCAGGGTGCGATCCAGGGCGCCACCTACGCCGCCGACATCATCAAGCGGTCCCTGGCCGGCCAGGACGACCCGGCCAACCGCGAGCCCTTCAAGTACTGGGACAAGGGCAGCATGGCGACCGTGTCGCGGTTCGACGCGGTCGCCCAAGTGCCGGTGCCGTTGACCAAGAAGAAGCTGGAATTCGCCGGACCGTTCGCGTGGCTGTCGTGGCTGGTGCTGCACCTGGTCTATCTGGTGGGATACAAGAACCGCGTGACGACACTGTTCACCTGGTTCGTCACCTTCCTGGGCCGCGGGCGCGCGCAGATGGCGATCACCAGCCAGATGATCTACGCGCGCACCTCGATGCAGCTGCTGCAGAACCAGCTGAACGCATTGGCCGCAGCCGACAAGGTCGAGAAGAACGAATCCGCCTAGACGCGCATGGAGATCCGTTGGAACACAGACCATACGGAACGGCTTCGCCGCGTTGTGGTCGGCTGGGACGGCACCGAGGCCGGTGCGCCGTGCTTCCCGCCGGGCTGGGAACCTGAGCCCGACGATCTGCACCTGCTGCGGATTGCAGCTGCCCACGGCGGGTGCGCGACCGGCACGTATCGATATCGGCGACCCCCGGCCGATATCGGATATTCGCCGTTTGTCGCGCAGCTGACCGACGAAGCGGACTTCGACTTCACCGACCGACACCGCGCCCTACTCGCGCGAATGAGCTGGGAGCTGTCGGATCCCTACGACGACGAGGACATCCCCGGCGCCGACCCCAAACGGCCGTACGGCGACTTCACCTTCTACCAGATCGAAATGGCGCTGACGCTGGGCCTGATCCCGGCGCAGAAGCCGCCCGACCACGATCCGATGACGCCCGAGATCGCGCAAGCCATGACGGACCTGCATTTCCAGATGCAGCCGGCCCTGCAAATCTTCCTGCGGCACTTCGATATTGACGATGGTCGGGTGTTCCGCGGTGAGGAGTGGGGCGGCTGGGTGTCAGCCTGACCGTCAGTCGGCGTGATCGGGACTCCAGGTGCTCGGCAGCATCGGCGCACGCGCGCCGTCGCCGAACTGGTCGCCGGGCACCGCCGTCAATCCGGCCGGGGTCGTTCCCGCCCTCGATACGGCTCCGGTGAACCCCATAGGGCCGGCGCCGCTGTCCGATGCGCCGGATGCCCATTCCGGGGCGACGTCGAGGTCCATATATTCGACAGCGTCACCTTCTTGTTGGCGTCGGCGCGCCTGCCGGGCCGCCGCCGCAGCAGCCGAGGCTTCTCGGGCCGTCGCGGACTCCCGCGCCGACGCGGCGGCGTCGACACGCGTCTGACGCTGAAGCCACGCGCTCGCGCCGATTCCCGAACCGTCACCGACCGCATACGGGAAGCCGGGGTCGCCCACTGGCGGCGGTGCACTGGGTGCCGGTGTGGCGGGCGACGACACCGTGCCGGTCGGCGCCGGTGCAGAGGCACTTGCCGGGCCGGACGCGGGGGCGGCCGTTGACACCGGACTCGGCGTCGGGGCCGTGGCGATGGCGGGCATGGGCGTTTCCTGCGCCGCGGGCAGCGGCTCCGCACCGATCGCCGTCGGGGGCACCTGGATGCCCGCCAGCCCCGCGAAACCGGCCACCCAACCGAGGTTGGCGATCGCCAGGCCAAGTGCCGGCTGAATCAACGCCGGCGCGAACTGGCCCAGCACCGAAGCCAGTTGAGAGGCATGGAAAGTCACGTCCGCCAACACCATCGGCAGATTGGTCAGCAGCGCGGCGGGGTCGGTCAGCAAGTTGTTCCACAACAGTTCGAGGTGCTCGCCCATCTCGGCGCCGACGTCGAACCACCATTCCAGATCGGTCGGGTCCAGATCGCCGTGGCCATGGTCGTGGTCATGGTCATGGTCGTGGTCGTGATCGTGGTCGTCGTGCGCCACGATCTGCGGTGCGGGCGTGGAGTGCGGCGCGGATGTCGTTGCCACCTCAGAAACGGCTTCGTACGTCGCCATCGCGGTCGCGGCCTGTACCCACATGCGGACGTAGTCGGCTTCGGTGACCGCGATGGGAATCGTGTTGATACCAAAGAAGTTTGTGGCCACCAGTGCTGCCTGCGTGGCGTGGTTGGCGGCCAGTTCGGCGAGTGTGGGCATCGTGGCCAACGCGGCGCTGTAGGCGCCGGCGACGGCCTCATGTCGGGCTGCGCGGGCGTGGCTTTCCAGGCCGCTCTGGGTCAGCCACTCCAGATACGGAACGTGTGCGGCCACATATCTCTCGACGGTCGGCCCCTGCCACGCTCCCGCGTGCGTAGCCGCGAGGACGGCCCGAAGCTCCTCGGCGACTGCCGTGTAGGTCGCGCCGAGCGAGGACCATTCGGCGGCGGCCGCGAGCAATGGACCCGGACCCGGACCGCTGCTGAGCAGTGCCGAATGCACCTCCGGCGGCGACGCCATCCACACCGGCATTGCCATCACGCATCCCCCGCCCCGTTAACGATAATGAAAACTATATTCATTAAGGCTAGCAGGCGGGTGCCGCAGTCCGAGAAAATGCGTTGCCGATCGAGCGAAGGCTCTGAAAGATGCGACTTGTCCAGGTCAACCCGCCAGCGCCCCCGGGAGTTCAGCCGTGTCCGACTTCTCGCCGGTCATCACCGACTACTGGGCCGCCGCATTCAGCGGAAAAACGTTGCACACCAACGAACATCTGACGATCACCGTCAACCCCGACCGCGCCCACGACGATCGCGCCGCGATCCTGCGGACGGCCGACGACGACCTGGTGTCGATCGCCGTGAGCCCCGCTGTCGCCGACGCGCTGACCAATGACATTGCCGCACTCGGCAATCCGACCGAGGCCGACATCAGAGCCACACTGGCCACCCGGGGCGTCATGCTGAACGGCGCCGACAATGTGTTTTATCTCTCAGAATCGGCGGCCGACGACATTCTCCGCGACACCGGATCAGCAAACGTCCGCCCACTGACCGATCGCGACGCCGACATCTTTGCGTCGTTCAAAGCGGCTGTGCCGGAACGGGACTGGGACGAGGCGTACGTCGAGCTCGACCACTGGGCCGTGTTCGGCGCATTCGACGGACACGGGCGCCTCGCCAGCATCGGCAGCATGTACCCGTGGGACGACGTGGTTCCGCTGGCCGACATCGGAGTACTGACTCTGGACTCCGCACGAGGCCGAGGACACGCAAACACGTTGGTACGTGAGATGTTTCGCTACGCGCTCACGCAGGGATTCGAGCCGCAATACCGATGCCGGCTGGACAATGCCGCCTCGATCAAGCTGGCCGTCAGTGTGAATCTGCAGCAGTTCGGGCAATGGGAAACCGTCATGCCCGACGATGCGTGACGGTGGGATTGTGTGGTGGTCCCGACTGGGATCGAACCAGTGACCTTCCGCGTGTGAGGCGGACGCTCTCCCCCTGAGCTACGAGACCGGGGAATCTCACCGACCGGATCGGTGCGACGACAGACACTAACACGTCCCGCGACCCGAACGGGAATCGCGTCCCGCCGACGCCGGACCACGCCCGCCGGGACCGACCGAACCCACCACCACGCCGCCTCAGGAGTCACGGGACACAACGCCCGAAACACCGGCCAAGACGCCGTCACCTCTGCGAACCAGGCCGTTTACCAGCGGTTTTCACGCGATTTGTATCTGCTCGCATTCGTGCACTAATGTCTTGCATCGCAACGGACGAACAAAGTTCAACCGGAGCGAAACGCGGATGTAGCGCAGTTGGTAGCGCATCACCTTGCCAAGGTGAGGGTCGCGGGTTCGAATCCCGTCATCCGCTCGAAGGTGCGAATGGCATCAGCCCCAGTGGTGGAGTGGCCGAGTGGTGAGGCAACGGCCTGCAAAGCCGTGCACACGGGTTCGATTCCCGTCTCCACCTCCAAGAGTTTCAACCCGGCGCGATTAGCTCAGCGGGAGAGCGCTTCCCTGACACGGAAGAGGTCACTGGTTCAATCCCAGTATCGCGCACCAGAGTTTCACGACAGGCCCGGTTTTCGAATCGGGCCTTTCTTTTACCCGCACCCAGCAACCCGCAATATATTCGTACCATCGCGCTGTTTTTTCTCGAATCCACGTACAGGCCAGTGATGATGGCTGTAACGTCCAGCTCGCAATATCGGCATATTGCCGAACCGAGCTAACTCTCCGAGGTCGAAATGTTGCGTGCGTTGATCGTTGCTGCCCTGATCACCTCTGCCGGCGTGGCCATCGCCCCCGTCGCGCAGGCATCCGGATACAAGAACTGTTCGGCAGCTCATGCCGACGGTCGGTACAACATTCCGCAGGGCGATCCCGACTACAAGGCGTCCCAAGATCGCGACAACGACGGCATCGCCTGCGAGGGCTGAGCAGAGCCCGCCGCAGCGGGCTCAGACCGCGGCGGCCCGCCGGCCTTCATCCAGTTCTTCACGGACGTGTCGCTCGACAAGAAGTGGCACGAAATCCCGCACCGCGCAGGACGCGAAGGCTTCATGCGCGCGCCGAACCGCAATGGCAATCTGCGCGGGATCAAGGGCCGGATAGCGCGCCGCCAGGCGTGCCACGACATCGTCGATCGCTCGCTCTTCGCTGAACTCGCGCATCGACATATTCTCGCGCAGCGCTCCCCCACACGAGGCCGAAACGAGATAACAGAGTCCGGTCACCGACCGGCGGCCACCTCGTCGTAGAAGATGCCCAGCCGGTCGATCCGCCAGAGCTGACCGTACACCACCAGGACGGCGCCGAACACGGTCGGCCAGATGAGCAGCGCGCCGAGCCCCCACGTCAGCAACACGGCACCGGTCACCGCGCCGGCGACCCAAATTCTTTGGACGACAGCGAATCCCGCCGGCATCTGCGACCGGTCCTGCATCCACAGCCGCTCGCCGTAGATGCCGCGGGAGGACCAGGCGACCGGCTTGTCGACGGGCGCGAACGCGTGCGGGTTCCACCACAACCACGCGATGACCACGCCGACGGGCACCAGGGCCCACCAGCCGATCCAGACGCGACTCCAGATCGCGAGCATCATCAGCGGGATGGCGGCGAATCGCGTCCACACGCTCCATGGGTTGGCGTGGCGCCGCCAGGCCTCGTCGCTCATGCCCGCGGCGCGGGCGTACTTGTCCAAGAGCTTCATCGCAGCATTCCCCTCGCCAGAGTTCGGATGGTCGCCTCGAGCACGTCGTCGTAGCCGGCGCCGAACCGGTCACGGTTCATCACCAGCAGACCGACGGTCCGGATGACGCCCAGCAGGGTGTCCGGGGCGATGTCGTCGACCAAGACGCCATCCCGCTGGCCGGCCGCGAGGTAATCGAGCACCGGGCTGACGATCTGCGGCATGACGCGCGCGAGTTGCTCGGGCCCGACGCGGCGGCTGACCGCCGTCAGCTCGTCGGCATGCGTCAGCAGCCTCCGATAGAACGGATCGTCGACGAGCACATCAGTGATGGCACGCATGAGGCAGACGAGGTTCTCCTCGTCGACCGGCCGACCCAGCACCTCTCTGAGCCGAGCTCCCATCCGGGGCGCCCGCCGCAGCATCACCTCGAGATAGAGCGACTCCTTCGAGTCGAAGAACGCGTAGAAACTGCCCTTGGCGATCCCCGCCGGCCGGACGAGTTCATCCAGCGACGTCTTCTTCAGCCCTTGGGCGGCGAAGAGCTGCTCGGCCGTATCGACCAGGGTGCCCGCAATGCGCGCTTTCTCGTCGGAAGTGAACGCCACCGCCATAGCTATGACTCCTTTGGTCAGACAGTCATAGACTACGTGTTTGCGGCCGTCTCCGCCAGGGCATCCCACCACCACTCAACGCCCCGAAGGCGCTGCCACAGTGAACGCTGACGGATTTGCCTCAGCCGGTGCGTAACGATTTACTGCCGCACTCCGATGATCTGGTTCAGGACGGTGCTACCAATGGCCATCGGCCGATGTTGACGGGCCGGCCAGCTAATTCACCGCGCATACCTGCGCAGCCTCGCGCGCCGGTCGGCGGGCCGCCCACTCAATTGACGTAACGAAACCGGCATCGGCGCAGTTCAAATCACTTGCCGTCCAAATCTCCGCGATCGGCCGAGTGAGTCTGCCCCGTGCCACACCAGCCCCATCAGGCAACAGACGGGCCAACTCGCACTTTCAGTCAGCAAATCCGAATCTGTTACATGAACATTTCAGCAAAGTTCGCTCAATTGGTTGCACAACGCCCGAATGTGGACTACAAATGTTTGCTGTAAGCGAGTTTCGCTCCAGGAGGGACACCAACCATGGCTAACATCACCACTCGCATCGCAGGATCGATCGCTCTCGCTGGAGGCGCCGCGGTCATCGCGCTCGCCGGTGCGGGCTCAGCCGCCGCAGACACCACGCCCGACCAGCAGATCGGCCAGTTCGGCACGCAGATCAACCAGGCCCTCGGCCAGTTCGGCACCCAGAACTTGCAGGCCCTGGGCCAGGCCGGCACGTACTACAACCAGCAGGCCGGCACCGCGGGCACCTTCTACAACCAGGGCGCCGGCCAGCTCGGCACCTTCACCACCCAGCAGCTCGTCGGCCTCGTCGGCGGCGTCTTCGCACCGCAGCACTGATCTCGCGAGAGACATTTCAGGGCGTGGGCCACAGCGGCCCACGCCCTGCGCTGTTTTCTCCACCACTCAGCGCCCCACACACATTGCTAGAAGAGCTAAACTTTGTCGTCATGAGCTCAAAGACGTCGATCGCCGCCGCCGCGGCACTGGCCGTGGTGAGCTGGGGCGCATCGACGGCGGTTGCCGTGGCCGACCCCACGCCCGCTTCCCCGGGTCCCGCGGCTCCCGCCGCAGGCCCGAAGACCAGCATCGACGGTGACGGGCTGTTCATCGTGGGCAAGGACATCGCGCCCGGCACCTACGCCACCGCCGGACCGGTCGGCGACAAGCGCTGCTACTGGCGGCGGATGAACAACGTGGACCCGCACGCCAAGAACAACGTCATCGACAGCGCGATGACCGCCAAGGCGCAGGTCGTGCTGATCGATGAGACCGACAAGGCGTTCAAGACCAGCGGCTGCCAGCCGTGGCACGTCACCGATGCCGCGCCGGACTCCGCCGGACCGGGTCCCAACATTTCGCCGCAGGCGCGCGCCGCGATCGCGATTCTCGGCACCCTCGGCGGAGGCGGCGGCGCTCCGGCGCCGGCGCCCGCACCCGCACCGGCGGCGCCCGCACCTCCAGCTACGCCGTAGTAGTGCATCCTTAGCGGCATGGACGTCGACGCGCTGCTGCAATCGATCCCGCCGGTGGCGGTGTATCTCGTGGTCGGGCTCGTGATCGGGCTCGAAAGTCTGGGCATTCCCCTGCCGGGCGAGATCATTCTGGTCACGGCCGCCGTCATGTCGTCCCGCCACACGCTGGACATCGACCCGATGGGCGTCGGACTGTCCGCCGCGGCCGGCGCCATCATCGGCGACTCGATCGGCTACAGCATCGGCCGCCGGTTCGGCATGTCACTGTTCGAACGCCTGGGCCGGCGGTTTCCCAAACACTTCGGCCCCGGCCACGTCGCACTGGCCCGCCGACTCTTCAGCCGCTGGGGCGTCTGGGCCGTCTTCTTCGGCCGCTTCGTCGCACTGCTGCGCATCTTCGCCGGGCCGCTGGCCGGGGCGCTCAAGATGCACTACACGCGCTTCCTGGCCGCCAACGCGGCCGGCGGCATCGTGTGGGCCTGCGGCACCACGGCCGTCGTCTACTACCTGGGCGTGGCCGCCGAGAAATGGCTGGCCCGGTTCTCCTGGGTCGCACTGCTGGTCGGTGGCCTGCTCGCCCTGACCGTGACCATCGTGCTGAAAGAGCGCACCGCCAAGGCGATCGAGCAGTTGGAAACCGAGCACGACTGGGACACCCTGCGACAGTCGTAGCTTCCGTCAACTTGCGGTTGACGAATTCCATGCGTCAACCTACGGTTGACGCATGGCCACATCTGCTGAATCCGCGCACACCTCCACCCCCAATCCGATCGCCGGCACCATCCGCCTCGACGACCTCATCGAGGCAATCAAGAAGGTGCACACCGAACCGCTCGACCAACTCACCGACGCGATGCTCGCCGCCGAGCATCTCGGCGACATCGCCGACCATCTCATCGGCCACTTCGTCGACCAGGCCCGCCGCTCGGGAGCGTCGTGGACCGACATCGGCACCAGCATGGGCGTCACCAAACAAGCCGCCCAGAAACGCTTCGTCCCCAAGGAACCCCGATTCGACACCATGGATCCCAAGGACGGGTTCAGCCGCTTCACCCCGCGCGCCCGCACCGCTGTCGTCGAAGCCCAGCAGGCCGCGCACACGTCGCGCAGTGCCGAGATCACCACCGACCATCTGTTGCTCGGGCTGCTGACCGACCCGGGTTCACTGGCCATGGTGCTGCTGAGCAACCAAGGCGTCACCGCGGACCAGATCCGCACGGCCGCCGCCGTGCCCGTCGGCACTGCCGAGCCCAAGGCGCTGATCCCGTTCGACGGCGCCGCCAAGAAGGTCCTGGAACTGACGTTCCGCGAGGCACTTCGATTGGGGCACAACTACATCGGGACCGAACACATCCTGCTGGCTCTGCTCGAATCCGAGGACGCCGACGGCCCCCTGCACCGGCTCGGTGTCGACAAGGGTCGTCTCGAAACCGAGCTCGAGAAGATGCTCACCGACTTCGTTGCCGCCCAGCAGTCGGCCGGCGAGCAGTCCGGGCCCGCGTGAGTGTCCACTGACAGGGACAAAACGTCCCACTGGCCTCGGCCGAGTGGCGAGATCTACTCCATTCCGGCGAGGTCATGATGGCGGTATGCCATCATGCGATGCAGTCATAACGGAGAGGACGCGATGAGCACGGGCGTGAATGGCAACAGGACCTACCGCTGGCTGGCGGGTTTGCTCGGCGCGTTGACCCTGCTGGCGGCCACGCTGGCGCCCGCCGCGGCGGCCGAGACGAGCATCGGCAACCTCGGCCAGACGCTCCGCGTCGACTACAAGGGCCTCGTCGCGGACGTCACCGTCCACAACGTGCTGCCGTCGGACGAACCGCCGGGCTGGACCTGGAACGGCTCGCCGCGCTGGCGCGCCCAGGGCGGCCCGTGGAAGGCCGACGTCACCGTGCACGTCATCGCGACGCCCAATCCCCACTGGATGGCCACCGGGGTCACGTTCAGCGGCGTCACCCCCTACGCCGACGCCTACGCCTCCAAGCACACCGACGACCCCAACGCGCTGGAACTCAAGCTGCTGAGCGCGCCCGCGGGCTCGACCGTCGACGGCGTCGTCTACTGGGACGTCTACCGCGGCTTGGTGACCAACGTGGTCATGCTCAACCCGGCCACCGGTACCCATCTCGCGCAGTGGAACATCTGGCAGCCGGGCGACCAGCTGCCCTGAGACTCATACGTCCGGACATAAACTGCCCCTGCCCCGTGCGGACAGGGGCAGTTTTGTGTTTCCGGACAAGGAGATCCCGATGACGGTGCAGGTTCGGCAGGCGCAGACCGACGATCTCGTCGAACTCGCCGACGTGGCCGCCGCGACGTTCCCGTTGGCCTGCCCACCGTCGTCGACGCCGGAGAACATCGCGGCCTTCATCGCCGGCAACCTGTCCGCCGATCGGTTCGGCGACTACCTGCGCGATCCCGAGCGCGCGGTGTTCGTCGCGCACGACGAGGCGCGAATCCTGGGCTACACCATGCTGATTCGCGGGGTGGCCGATGACGCCGACGTGCAGCGCGCCGTGCCGGACCGGCCGGCCGTCGAACTGTCCAAGTGCTACGTGCTGCCCGACGCCCACGGCGGCGACGTCGCGGCGACGCTCATGGATGCGTCGGTCGCCTGCGCGCGGGAGCTCGGCGCCCGCTGCGTCTGGCTGGGCGTCAATCAGGAAAACGAACGCGCCCAACGCTTTTACCGCAAGCACGGGTTCGAGGTCACCGGCACCAAGACGTTTCAGCTCGGCGCCCGGACCGAGAGCGACTACGTGTTGGTGCGGCCGCTGTAGACCTCAGGCGTGCAGCTGCGTGCCCTCGTGGGTCAGCGCGAGCAGGCGCGACGTGGCGCGCAGGTACTTCTTGCGGAAGCCGCCGGCCAGCATCTCTTCGCTGAAGACGGTGTTCATCTTCTCCCCCGACGCCACGACGGGAATGCCCGCGTCGTACAGCCGGTCGATGAGCGACACCAGGCGCAGCGCGACGGACTGGTCGTACACCATGTGCACGCCCGTGATGAAGACCTGGTGCACGTCTTCGATCAACGCGTGATAGCGCGACGGGTGCATGGTGGCCAGGTGTGCGCACAGGGCATCGAACTCGTCGAGCGTGGCGCCGTCGACGCCGACCGCCCAGGTCCGCACGTCCTCTTCCGACGGCGGCACCGGGGCCGACGGCAGCGCCCGCTGCCGGTAGTCGGGTCCTTCGACGCGGACGGTGGTGAAAATGCTTGACAGCGTGTTGATCTCGCGCAGGAAGTCCTGCGCGGCGAAGCGGCCCTCACCCAGCTGTTCGGGCAGCGTGTTCGACGTCGCCGCAATCGAGACGCCGCGCTCGACGAGCGCCGAGAGCAGCCGGGAGATCAGCGTGGTGTTGCCGGGGTCGTCGAGCTCGAACTCATCGATGCAGACCACCACATAGTCGGACAGCAGGTCGATGCACTCGGTGAAGCCGAAGACGCCGGCCAGCTGCGTCAGCTCACCGAACGTGGCAAACGCGGCGGGGCCCGCGTTCGCGCCGGCCAGCGTGTAGTACGTCGAGGCCAGGAGGTGGGTCTTGCCGACACCGAAGCCGCCGTCGAGGTACATGCCGACCCCGGGCAGTGCTTCACGCTTGCCGAACAGCTTCTTCTTGCCGGCCCGCTGGCGGACCGCGTCCTCGCAGAACTTGCGCGCCGAGACCACCGCGGCGGCCTGCGACGGTTCATTGGGATCGGGCCGGTAGGAGTCGAAGCTGACGTCGGCGAATGTGGGCGGCGGCACCAGCTCGGCGATCAGTCTTTCCGGCGTGACGGTCGGATGACGATCGGTCAGGTGCGCGACTTCGCTGGCCCCAGGCATTAACGCACCATAGCGGCGTGTTGCAATGATTCACGTGTCCGATCCCGACGCTGCGACGCAGCTCACAGAGCTCAGCGCGGTAGGCGCTGCCTTCCCGGCCGGCGGCGAGACCGGCGACGACACGCTGCTGGCACCGTTCTACAGCTACCCCGCGAACCTGGACCGGCCGTGGGTGCGGGCCAACATGATCTCCAGCCTGGACGGCGGCGCCACCGACGACGGCCGCGCCGGCGGCCTGGCCGGCCCCGGAGACCGGGCACTGTTCGGCTATATGCGCCAGCAGGCCGACGTCATCCTGGTCGGTGCGGCGACCGTGCGCATCGAGAACTACTCCGGCGCCCAGATGTCCGCGCCGCAACGCCAGGCCCGCCAGCTGCGCGGCCAGGCCGAGGTGCCGCCCATCGCGGTCATCACGCACAGCGCCGACATCCCGCACGACGCCAAGTTCTTCACCCGCACCGAGGTACCGCCGCTGGTCCTGACGAGCCGCGACAGCATCGACGACACCTGCCGGCGATTCACCGGCCTCGCCGAGGTCATCGACGCCTCCGGCGCCGCACCCGACCGCGTCGACCCGCACGTCGTGCTCCGCATCCTCGACGAGCGCGGGCTGCGCCGGGTGCTCACCGAAGGCGGACCGTCAATCCTCAACATGCTCGTCGAGGAAGACCTGATCGACGAGATGTGCGTGACCATCGCGCCGATCCTGGTCGGTGGATTCGCCCGGCGGATCGCCTCGGGCCCCGGCGAGGCACACACCCGGCTACGCCGCAGCCACGTCCTCACCGATACCGCGGGCTACCTGTACACGCGCTACGTCCGCTGACCGGTCTCACCCACCGGCATCGCTACTGTGGTGGCCATGCGTCGCCGCCTGCTGCTCCCGGCCCTGAGCCTGTCGACCGTGGTGCTGTCTACGGTCGTCGCGGGATGCGCTCCGTTGCTGGCCGCCAACCCTCGCTACGTCACCGACTCCGGCGCCCGCCCGCAGGGCGCGGCGACCACCTCCAAGACGCCCGAGGGGCCGCCGCCGATCGCCGTGCCCAAGAAGGACATGACGTGGCATGAATGCACGTCCCGGGTGTTCGGCGACGCGACGGTGCCCGCCGTGCCCGGCGTCATCCTGGACTGCTCCGACTACGACGCCGATCTCGATTCCCTGGGCGGCTCCGCCGGGACCGTCAGCATCGGTGTAGTGCGGGCCCGGCTGGCGACGACCCCGGCCGATGCCGGACCGATCGTCATGACCACCGGATCGGACATCCCGACGTCGCACCAACTGCCGGTGTGGCTGCAGCGCGGCGGCGTCGACCTGTTGAAGGCGCGCCCGGTCGTGGCCGTCGACCGCCGCGGCATGGGCATGTCGGGCCCGCTGAGCTGTGTGTCGAGCAATGATCGCCAGGACCTGCTGGACCAGGCCCAGTTCCTGTCGGGCGACGACCAGGTGGCCAACCTGGCGAAGGTCGCGACCTCGGCCACCACCGACTGCACCGACAGCATCGCGCCGGGAGAGTCGGCCTACGACAACGCGCACTCGGCCGAGGATCTCGAGCGGCTGCGCAGCACCTGGGACGTGCCCGCACTGGCCGTTCTCGGCATCGGCAACGGCGCCCAGATCGCCCTGGCCTACGCGGCGTCGCACCCCACCAAGGTCGCCCGGCTCGTGCTGGACTCCCCCCTGCCACTGGGCATCTCGGCCGAAGCCACGGCCGAGCAGCGCGTCAAGGGCCAGCAGGCGGCGCTCGACGCGTTCGCCGCACAGTGCGTCGCCAACAACTGCCCGCTGGGCCCGGACCCCAAGGGCGCCATCGACGGCATGCTGGCCGACGCCCGCGCCGGACGCGGCGCCGGCGGCGCCTCGACGGCCGGCCTCGTCGAGTCGATCACCACGGCGCTGGGCTACCCGCGCGGCGACGGGCTGGCCAACACCCTGTCCCTGGCCGGTGCGCTGGCCGCGGCCCGCGGCGGCGACGCGACGGCGCTCAACGCGCTGAGTGCGACGGCCGAGGCGACGCGCCAGACCGACGGGCAGTTCGTCAACCGGTGCGACGACTCCGTCAACCGCCCCACGCCGGACCGTGTCCGCGAACTGCTGGTGGCCTGGCCCAAGAAGTACCCGCAGTTCGGCGCCGTCGGTGCGCTCAGCCTGGCGCCGTGCCTGAGCTGGCCCAGCAGCCCCGCGCCCGCGGCCCCCAAGGAACTGAAGGTGCCGATCCTGTTGCTGGGCACCCACAACGACGCGATCGTCGGCGGCGACGGCGTCGCCGCGGTGGCGGCCATGGCGATCAACGCGGGCAACAACAGCCGCCGTGTCATGTGGCAGGGCACCGGCCACGGCACCCTCGTCTACACGACGGCGTGTGCCCTACCCCCGGTGCAGGGCTACCTGACCACCGGCAAGCTGCCGGACACCGACACGTTCTGCCCGGCCTAGCAAGCCGGTCCGACACCCCGTTATAGGGTTCGGTGGTGACGCGCCCTCTATCGCTCCTGAGCGTCTTCGGTCCCCGCACCGGCCCACAGAGCACCGCGAATATCGTTCGCAATGCGCTGTGGCCCATCGCGATCGTGTCGATCATCCACCGCAGCTACGTGCTGACGACCAACGGTTACATCACCGATGACTTCGGTCCGGTGTACCGCGCGGTGTCGAACTTCCGGCGGCACTGGGCCATCTACAACGAGCACTTCAACTATGTCGACCCGCACTACCTGTACCCGCCCGGCGGCACCCTGCTGCTGTCGCCGTTCGGGTTCCTGCCGGAGTTCGCGTCGCGGTTCTGGTTCGTCGCGATCAACTCGATCGCGATCATCATCGCCGCCGGCCTTCTGGTACGGCTGTTCAAGTTCTCGTTGACGTCGGTGGCGTTGCCCGCCCTCCTGCTGGCCATGTACTGCACCGAATCGGTCACCAACACACTGGTTTTCACCAACGTCAACGGCTGCATCCTGCTGGCCGAGGTGCTGTTCTTCACCTGGCTGCTGGACGGCAAGAAGAACCACGAATGGCTGGCCGGAGCCGCCATCGGCCTGACGCTGGTGCTCAAGCCACTGCTGGGCGTCCTGCTGCTGCTGCCCCTGCTGAACCGGCAGTGGCGGGCCCTGGTCGCCGCGTTCGCGGTACCCCTGGTCTTCAACGCCGTGGCCTGGCCGCTGTCGGCCGACCCGATGGGCTTCGTGCGCAACACCGTGCCGTACATCTTCCAGACCCGCGACTACTTCAACAGCTCGGTGCTGGGCAACGGCATCTACTACGGCCTGCCGATGTGGCTGATCATGCTGCTGCGCATCGCCTTCGTGGTGCTGGCCGCCGCCAGCCTGTGGCTGTTGTACCGCTACTACCGCGAGCGCGACCAGCTGTTCTGGATGCTGACGTCGTCGGGTGTCCTGCTGATCACCTCGTGGCTGGTGCTGTCGTTGGCGCAGGGCTACTACTCGATGATGCTGTTCCCGTTCCTGATGACGGTGGTACTGCCGCGGTCGACGATCCGCAGCTGGCCGGCGTGGCTCGCGGTGTACGGCTTCCTCACCATGGACCGCTGGCTCATGTGGCGGTGGCCGACGACCGGCCGGTTCCTCGAGTACATCAAGATCACCTACGGCTGGTCGCTGATGCTCGTCGTGGTGTTCTGCGTGCTGTACTTCCGCTACCTCGACGCCAAGAAGGACGGCCGGCTGGACCAGGGCATCGACCCGTTGTGGTTGTCCAAGCCTCAGCCCGCTCCCCCGGGTAGCGTGAGCGCATGAGCATTCCGCCGCCGAAAGTTGAACTCACCGACTCTCAGTGGCGGGAGAAACTGACTCCCGCCGAGTTCCACGTGCTGCGCGAGGCCGGGACGGAACGCCCGTTCGTCGGCGAATACACCGACACCAAGACCGAGGGCGTCTACCAGTGCCGGGCCTGCGGCGCCGAGCTGTTCCGCAGCACCGAGAAGTTCGATTCCCATTGCGGCTGGCCGTCGTTCTTCGACCCGGCCGACTCGGACGCGGTGATCCTGCGGGCCGACAACAGCCTCGGCATGCGGCGCGTCGAGGTGCTGTGCGCCAACTGCCACAGTCACCTCGGACACGTCTTCGAGGGCGAGGGCTACCCGACCCCGACCGACCAGCGCTACTGCATCAACTCGATCTCGCTTCGCCTGGTTCCGGCCGAGAGCTGAGACGTGGTCGCGCAGCCCACCGACGCACAGTTGCGGCGGTGGCGGCAGCACCTGGCCAATGAACGTGCCGAAGCTGCCGTCTACCGCGATCTGGCGCAGCGCCGTCAGGGCGCCGAACGCGACATCCTGCTCGAACTCGCTCTCGCGGAGGGCCGGCACGAGAAGCACTGGCTGACGCTGCTCGGCGACCAGGTCGGCAAGCCGCATCGGCCCGACCTGCGGACCCGGGCCCTCGGGTTTCTCGCCCGGCACCTCGGCTCGGTGTTCACCCTCGCGCTGGCGCAACGGGCCGAAGCGCGCTCGGAGTACGAGACCGACGTCGACGCCACGCCGACCATGGCCGCCGACGAGCGCATCCACATGGAAGTTGTTCGCGCCCTTGCCAGTAGAGGCCGCGACCAGCTGTCGGGCAGCTTCCGCGCCGCGGTGTTCGGCGCCAACGACGGGCTCGTCAGCAACCTGGCGCTGGTCCTGGGCATCGGCGCCACCGGGGTGTCGAGCGCGACGATCCTGGCCACCGGACTCGCGGGGCTGATCGCCGGGGCCCTGTCGATGGGCGCCGGCGAGTACGTCTCGGTCAACTCGCAACTCGAACTGCTCGAGGCGTCGACACCCAGCGCCACGGCGGGCACCGCCGTACGGGCGCTCGACGTCGACGCCAACGAACTCGAGCTGGTGTACCGGGCCCGCGGGATGAGCCCCGAGGACGCGGCCGCCCGCGCCGCCGACGTCTTCGCGAGCCTGCGGGCGGGCGCGATGGCCGACTCGCCGCTGGGCGAGGTGTCGAGCGAGAAGCACGAAGCCGTCGGCACCGGTTTGCGCGCCGCGGTGTCCAGCTTTCTGTTCTTCGCGTCCGGCGCACTGATCCCCGTGCTCCCCTACCTGTTCGGGCTCACCGGCATCACCGCCGTCGTCGTCTCGGCGGTCCTGGTCGGGCTGGCGTTGCTATCCACGGGCATGATCGTCGGCCTACTCTCCGGCGGTCCGCCGCTGCGACGGGCGTTGCGCCAGTTGATGATCGGCTACGGCGCGGCCGCGGTGACGTACGTGCTGGGCCTGCTGTTCGGGACCGCGGTCGGCTGATGAAGCAGTCGGTGCAGGAACGCCGCGACGCCGGGCGAGCCGCCCGCGCCAGGCTGCCCCGAGCGGCGCTGGCCGACGTCCACATCACCGCCGACCGGCCCGACCCGGTGGCTCTGCTGCAGTCGCAGGCGACCTCCCGGATCGCCGACCTCGTCCCCATCCGATACGGCCGGATGCTGACCTCGGCACTGGCGTTCTATCGTGGCGCGGCCCTGATCATGGCCTCAGATTTGGCGGCCGGCCCACACACCGGACTGACCGCGCAACTGTGCGGCGATGCCCACCTGTGCAACTTCGGCCTGTTCGGCTCACCCGAACGCAATCTGGTGTTCGACGTCAACGACTTCGACGAGACCCTGCCCGGGCCGTGGGAATGGGACGTGAAGCGGTTGGTGGCGAGTCTGGCAATCGCCGGCCGGGACAACGGCTTTCAAGCAGACGCCCGCGCAGAGGTTGTCCGCAGCTGCGTCAGCGGCTACCGCACCCGCATGCAGGAGCTGGCCGGCATGGGCGAACTGGCGGCCTGGTACACCCAGACCACCGTGGACGCCGAGTTGCAGAACAGCGTCGACACCAAGTTCGCCCGCGAGATCCAGCAGACCGCGGCCAAGGCCCGCGCCCATGACAGTCTCCAGGCCGTCGCCAAGCTGACCGAAACGGTCGACGGCCAGAGCCGGCTCATCAGCCGACCGCCGTTGGTGGTCCCCATCGAAGAACTGGTCGGCGCCGACCGGGCCCGTCAGTACCAGCAGCAGATGACACCGTTCATGCAGCGCTACCGCGACAGCCTGGAAGACAGCCGGCGGGCCCTCATCGAGCGGTTCGACTACGTAACCATGGCGCGCAAGGTGGTCGGCGTCGGCAGCGTCGGTCTGCGGGCGTGGATCGTGTTGTTGACCGGGCGCGACAGCGGCGACCCGCTGCTGCTGCAGATGAAGGAGGCCCAGCCCTCGGTCCTGGAGCGTTTCGTCGGCGCCAGCGCGTATGCGAATGCCGCCCAACGGGTTTCGGTCGGGCAACGGCTGATGCAGGCCAGCAGCGACATCCTGCTCGGGTGGCTGCACGCCGTCGGGCCGGACGGCTACGAGGCCGACTATTACGTCCGCCAGCTCCACGACTGGAAGGGTGCGGTGTCGGTGCAGACATCGAGCCCGAAGCTGCTGGCCGACTACGGGCGGGCCTGCGCCCACGCGCTGGCCCGGGCCCACTCCCGTACCGGCGATCGCATCGCGATCGCCGCCTACCTCGGCAGCAGCGACGCTGCCGATACCGCATTGACCCGGTTCGCCGAGGCCTACGCCGACCAGAACGAGCGCGATTTCACCGCGCTGCGCGACGCTGTCGCCGCTGGGCGGGTGACCGCAGAGTCCGACCTCTGACTCGTTCAGGGCAGGTTGGCGACCAGCTGCTCGATGCCGACCCGCGGACCGGTGAAGAACGGCGTCTCCTCGCGGACGTGGCGACGCGCGTCGGTGTAGCGCAGCTTCCACATCAGCTCGACGATGCGGGCCAGGTCCGGACCCTCGAAGGCGAGAATCCACTCGTAGTCACCCAGCGCGAACGCCGGCACGGTGTTGGCGCGGACATCGGGGTACTCGCGGCCACCCATGCCGTGCTCGACCAGCATGCGGCGACGGTCGTCGTCGGGCAGCAGGTACCAATCCAGCGACCGCACGAACGGGTAGACGCAGATGTAGTCGCCCGGGTCCTCGCCCGCGATGAACGCCGGCAGATGGCTCTTGTTGAACTCGGCCGGACGGTGCAGCGCGACGGCGCTCCACACGGGCTCGGTGGCGGCACCGAGCGCGGTGCGACGGAAGCCGGTGTAGGTGGCCTGCAGGTCCTCGACGCGCTCGGCGTGGGTCCACATCATGAAGTCGGCGTCGGCCCGGAAGCCCGCCACGTCGTAGAGCCCGCGGACGACGACGCCCGCGTCTTCGCGCTTCTTGAGGTACGCGGCAGTCTCGGCGGCGATGCCGGCCCGCGACTTCTCGTCCGCCGGCAGCTCATCCGGCTGCACGGCGAAGACCGAGATCATCATGTACCGGGTCACCGCGTTGAGGGCGTCGTAGTCGAGCTTGGCCATGCGTCTATCGTGCCCTATCGCGGAACGCCGCCACCGACCACCTCCATGGCCGCGCGGGTTCCCGACGCCACACATGCGGGTACCCCGATACCGTCCAGATAGCCGCCCGCGACGGCCAGTCCCGTCGGCAGCCCGGCGCGCAGCTCGTCGACCAGTTCGAGGTGACCCGGACCGTACTGCGGCATGGCGTCGATCCAGCGCTGCACCAGGTAGTCCACCGGCTCGGCGGTGATCCCGAACAGCGCCCGCAGGTCCTCCAGCGACCACGCCAGTAGCCGGTCGTCGCCGACGTTGCGGGCCAGATCGTCACCGAACCGGCCGTACGACAACCGCAACAGCTCGACGTTGCCGCCGCGTCCCCACTTGCGCGACGTGAGGGTGATCGCCTTGGAATGCAACGCTTCTCCCGCGGCCATCAGAACGCCGGATTGCTGCGGCAGCGGTGTGCCGCCGGGCAGCGCGAGGGCAACGACTGCCGCGGACGCGATGGGGATCAACCGCGCCATGGCCGCACTGCCCGGGGCGATGTTCTCGAGCAGCTTGGCCACGCGCGGCGCCGGCAGCGCCAGCACCACGGCGTCGGCCGACCAATACTTGCTCTCGTCGTCACGCAGTTGCCAGGCCCGGCCCACTGAATCCAGTGCCTCGATACCGACCTGCGCCCACTGGGCGCCGGTCCTCCGGATCAGTTCGTCGAGGAGGACGCCGTACCCGCCGTCAACCGCGCCGAACACCGAGGCGCTCGTGGGTGGCGCCGCGGCCAGCACCGAGGCCACCGCGGCCGTCAGACTCGGGGCACCGCGATCGAGCGCGGCGGCCAGCGCGGGCACCGCACTGCGGATGCCGATGGTCTTGGCCGAACCGGCATAGACGCCGGCCAGCAGCGGGTCGACCGACCGGGTCACCACCTGGGCGCCGAACCGGTCACCGACCAACTGTGCGACGGTCGGGTCGGCATTCGGTTGCCAGCTGAGGGGTCGGTTCGGCTCGCTCGCGATCTGCGCCAGTGTCGCGTCGTCGACCAGGCCGCGCAGGTTCGCGCCGGGCCCTGGGATGCCCTGCATGGTGCCCTCGGGCATCGGGTGCAACCGGCCGCCGCTGTAGATCAACGGGCGCACGCCGGTGGTGCCGACCTGCCGCAGGCCCAGTTCTTTCAGCAGCGACGTGACCTCGGGCCGGCGGGCCACGAAGGCCTCGGCGCCGACGTCCAGGGTCTGACCGGCGAGCCGTTCGGTGCGCAGGACACCACCCAGCCGGTCGGCCGGATCGAAGATCGTGATGCGTGCCCCCGGGTCGGCCTGGCGCAACCGGTAGGCCGCGACCAGACCCGAAATGCCGCCGCCGACAACGCAATACGTCTTACTCATCTACAGACTCACAGCGAGTGGGCCAGCGCCACCGCTTCGGTGACCACACCGGGATCGGTCGACGGCAACACACCGTGGCCGAGGTTGAAGATGTGCCCGGCGGCACCGGCCTCGACGGCACGGCGCCCGTCCGCGACCACCTGGCGGACGGCGTCGTCGACCACGCGCCAGCCCGCCAGCAGCACGACCGGATCGAGGTTGCCCTGCAGCGCCTTGCCCGGACCGACCCGGTGCGCGGCGTCGACGAGATTGGTGCGCCAGTCGACGCCGACGACCGTCGCGCCGGCCTCGCCCATGGCACCGAGCAACTCGGCGGTGCCGACGCCGAAGTGCGTCATCGGGACGCCGTGGTCTTTCAGGGCGGCGAAGATGCGGGAGCTGTGCGGCAGCACGTAGTCCCGGTAGTCGGCGAGTGACAGGGTGCCGGCCCAGGAGTCGAACAGCTGGATCGCGTCGACGCCGGCGGCCAGCTGGGCGCTCAGGAACTCGATGGTGAGGTCGGTCAGCTTCTCCATCAGGTCATGCCACGTCGCCGATTCGCCGAGCATCATGGCCTTGGTCTTCTCATGGTTACGGCTCGGGCCGCCCTCCACGAGGTAGGACGCGAGCGTGAACGGCGCACCGGCGAAACCGATCAGCGGCACGTCGCCCAGTTCCCTGGTGAGCAGGCCGATGGCCTCCGCCACCGGCGCCACCTGATGCGGCTCGAGCGGCTTGATGCCCTCGACGTCATCCGGGGTGCGAATCGGGTGAGCGATCACCGGGCCGACGTCCGGCACGATGTCCAGATCGATCCCGGCGGCCTTGAGCGGCACCACGATGTCCGAGAACAAGATGGCGGCGTCGACGCCGTGACGGCGCACCGGCTGCATGGTGATCTCGCAGACCAGCTCGGGGTTGAAACACGCCGAGAGCATGGTGTGGGTGGCGCGCAGGGCGCGGTATTCGGGCAGGGACCGGCCGGCCTGCCGCATCATCCACACCGGGGTCCGGTCCGGGGTGCGGCCGGTGGCGGCAGCCAGATAGGGCGATTGCGGCAGTTCACGACGGGTGCTCATCACCGCTAATGCTGCCATGTCCGCATCGGCCGCTTATACCCTGTCGCGCGGCCAAATATCGGGCTATCGGCGCGCCTGCTTACGCGACCGGCCTGATCGGGCTAGCGTCCCAGAATGTGACCTCCGCCGAGCCGGCCCAATTCCGCACTGCTGTTGCGGCAATGAACGCCGCCACCGTGCGCCCGGAGATCGAACTCGGCCCGATCCGTCCGCCCCAGCGGCTGGCTCCCTTCAGCTACGCGCTGGGCGCAGAGGTGCGTCATCCCGACGCCTCCGTGGTCCCGGAAAGCTCGGAGGGCGACGCCTTCGGACGTCTGATCCTGCTGCACGATCCCGAAGGCGCTGAAGCCTGGGACGGCACCATGCGTCTCGTCGCCTACATCCAGGCTGATCTGGACTCCACCGAGGCCGTCGACCCACTGCTGCCCGAGGTGGCGTGGAGCTGGCTGGTCGATGCGCTCGAGTCGCACGCCGACGGCGTCACCGCGCTGGGCGGCACCGTCACTGCCACGACGTCGGTGCGCTACGGCGACATCTCCGGCCCGCCGCGCGCCCACCAGCTGGAGCTGCGGGCGTCGTGGACCGCGACGTCGCTCGAGTTGGGACCGCATGTGCAGGCGTTCTGTGAGGTGCTCGAGCACGCCGCCGGACTGCCGCCTGCGGGCGTGACCGATCTGGGTTCGCGCACCCGCGCGTGACCGCATGACTGACGCTGATCCGGTCGAGACGTCTGACGACGATCCCGACATCACTCCCCTGCTGGCACCTGCCGACGGCGTGCCACCCGTCGCCGTCTACGCGAGCGACATCGCCCGCGCCGGTGAGCTTCTGGCGTCCGGCCACGGCGCATTCGCGATCGATGCCGAGCGGGCTTCGGGCTTCCGCTACTCCAACCGGGCCTACCTGATCCAGATTCGCCGTGCGGGTGCCGGCACGGTGTTGATCGACCCCGTCAGCCACGGCATCGACCCGCTGAAGGCGCTGGCGCCGGTGGCCGAGGTCGTCAACACCGACGAGTGGATCCTGCACGCGGCCGACCAGGATCTGCCGTGCCTGGCCGAACTGGGCATGAGGCCGCCGTCGCTGTACGACACCGAGCTGGGCGGACGGCTCGCCGGCTACGACCGGGTGAACCTCGCGGCCATGGTGCAGCGGTTGCTGGGGCTGGGGTTGAAGAAGGGCCACGGCGCCGCCGACTGGTCGAAGCGCCCGCTGCCGGCGGACTGGCTGAACTACGCAGCACTGGACGTCGAGGTACTGCTGGAACTGCGGGCCGCAGTGGCCGCGGAACTCGAGGCGCAGGGCAAAACCGAATGGGCCGCACAGGAATTCGAGTACATGCGGACTGTCGAACCGAGCCCGACTCGGCGCGACCGCTGGCGGCGGACGTCGGGCATCCACAAGGTTCGCAACGGTCAGGCCCTGGCCGCGGTGCGCGAACTGTGGCAGACCCGCGACCTGATCGCGCAGCGGCGGGACATCGCGCCCGGCCGAATCCTGCCCGACGCGGCGATCATCTCCGCGGCCGTCGCCAATCCGGACACCATCGAAAAGCTCACGGCGCTACCGATTTTCGGCGGCTCGCGACAGAAGCGCAGCGCGCAGGTGTGGCTCGACGCGTTGGCCCGGGCCCGGGAGGCCGATCCGCCGGCGTCCGAACCGAACAATGGGCTGCCGCCACCGGCGCGGTGGTCGCGCCGCAAGCCCGAGGCGTTCGAACGGCTGGAGGCCTGCCGCAGCGGGCTGACGCTGCTGTCCGAGCGGGTGTCGGTACCGACCGAGAATCTGCTGACGCCGGAGACCGTGCGGCGGCTGTGCTGGGACTGGCAGCCGGTTCCCGACGTCGCCGCCGCGGTCGATGAGTTCCTGGCCGCGGCCGGCGCCCGGCCCTGGCAGCGGGAACTCTGCGGCCCGGTCCTGGTCGCTGCCCTGTCTTCCTAGCCTTTTCCCGCGAGCGGCCATTGCTCCTATGTCAAGCAGCGAGTGCTGTTTCGGGTTTTTGGTGTGATCGGTTGAGGTGCAGGTCGGTGTGGAGGCTGCGGTAGACGGTTCGGCTGAGGTGGCGTTTGAGGCATCGTAGGGCTTCTTTGGTGGCCTTGCCGTCGGCGATGCGACCGCGGTAGTACTGCTGGCCGGCGCTGCCGGGGATGCGCAGCTGGGTGATGGCGATGCGGTGTAAGGCCGCGTTGAGTTGGCGGTTGCCGGACCGGTTCAAGCGGACGCGTCCGGCGGTGTTGCCCGACCAGACTGGGATCGGTGCGGTGCCGTTGTGGCGGCTGAAGGCGGCTTCGCTGCGGAAGCGGCTGATGCCGGCGGTTTCGGCGATGATCTTGGCGGCGGTCAGTTCACCGCATCCGGGCACCGTCAGTAGCGTCGGGGCGATTTTTTGGACGCGTTCGCCGATGCGTGCGGCCAGGGTGTTGATGGCCTCGGTCAGGCGCATGACGTCGGCGAGTTCATCGCGGGCCAACTCGGCCAGCAGTCCGTGCTGGGTGTCGAGCCATTTTGCGAGCGCGGTGCAGGCCTTGGTGCGGTGTAGTGAGCCCGGTTTGGGTTCAGCAGCGGGGTCGAGTTCGTGGATCCGTTGACGTAGCCGGTTGATCGTCGAAGTGCGTTGTGCCACAAGGTCTTCACGACGATCAATCAATAGTTTCAGTTCGCGCGAACTCTGATCATGAGAGGCGACGGGCAGATCAGGATTGCGCAGCACAGCCTGAGCCACGGCCAGCGCATCGATGGGATCGGACTTACCGCGGGTCCGTGCCGAGGCCCGGGCCTGCGACATGAGTTTGGGGGCCACCCGTACCACGGACTGGCCGGCGGTGAGCAGATCGCGCTCCAGGCGAGCTGACAGGTTGCGACAGTCCTCGATACCCCACAGCAATTCTTCCCCGAACTGCTCGCGGGCCCAGGCCAACGCCTTGTGGTGTCCGATGGTGGTGGCTTTGACGACCTTCTCACCGAGCTTGCGGCCGACCTCGTCGACCGCAACAAAGGTGTGGGTGCGCTTGTGGACATCGGTTCCAACGACGACCATGAACGGTGCCTTCTTTCATCAGAGGTGGATGAGGCGAAGGTCGGGCCGGCCGGCAGGACACATCTCAGTGGGGGCGGTGCCACGCTCCTATCAAGTCACGCCGGTCGGTCCTTCCCGCCTGGTATCGGCACAACGGCCGAATGCCAGCCCGCAGGCGGCAGTGTTTGCAAGAGCCAAATACCAGGTGAGAAGTAACCCAACCACCGCAACAGCGGCAACTCGAGAATGACACTGAGTGTCTGCACACGGTCTCGCGGCGTGTCGCGTGCATTTTGCGCACCCTCACCGCCGACGAGCGGTCACGGACTCCCGATGGCCGGCACCGTGTCGCGCGGATGGGCGTCCTGATAGCCGGGGCACGCGGTCTGGATTTTGAACGTGTGCCACCCCGATTCACCGCGATTCGGCGGCATGCGCCCGCTGACGGTGTAGGTGTCGTCGACCTTGATGCCGGTGATCTCTGCTGGGTCGGCGACGAATCCCGTCGCGTCGCCGTCACGCAGCCCGACCTTCTGGACGACGATGCGGCCCACCTGTGTGAGTTGAATCCGCACCACCTGACCCGTCTTGCCCCGCGCCAGGATGACCAGGCCTCCCCCGGCCGGCTGGCGGGTGCAGACGACCGTGCCGGTGTTGATGGTGTGCGGTTCCCCGTCGAAGACGATCGAGGTGACGGTCGGCGTCCCGGACTCGCACGCACTGATCAACAGCACACCGAGCACCGCCACCAGATCCGGGCGGTGGACGCGCATGTCGCAAGTGAACCAGTTCGCTTCGCGTTGTGCGCGCAAAAGCGAGGGGTCAGCGCGCGCCGAACGGCCGCCACAACAGCGGCGTGACGAACTCCAGGAAGTGCTCGAGCACCGCGTCGGGCGCTTCGATCTGCGGCCAGTGCGCGATGTCGTCGGCCAGCATCACGATGTCGGGGTTCGGGATGACCTCGCGGTACCTGGCGGCCATGTGAGCGCCGGAGTTCGGATCCGACGGGCCGTCGATCAGTCGCATGGGGATCGTCGTCTCGCGCATCGCGCGCACCCAGCGGTTCCGGTGGACGTAGCGGTCATTGATGAAGCGGCCGACCTGGTGCATGACTTTCTTGCCGTCGTTGTAATCGAGGATTTCGTGGAACTTGTCCATCAGCTCCTTCGACGGTTTGGTGTTGACGCCGAACATCTCGTTGATGGTCGGGTCGGCCAGGCGCCGTGACAACGGACTGCCCTGCAGCGGGCGCATGAGGTCGCCCAGCGGGGTTTGCGACATCGCCTTCTGCAGCAGGCGCGGGGTGTAGGACTCGACGAACAGCCCGCCGTTGAGCCACGTGACCGATTCGATGTTCAGATTGCCGTATACCTGATCGCCGAAGTGGTTGCGCGCCAGCAGTTCCTGGCCCACCGAGTCACCGAGGTCGTGGGCCAGAATGTGGACGGTCTGTGCGCCCAGGTGGTCCAGCAGTGCCTCGTGCATGTCGGCGTGATCGTGAATCGAGTACTGATACGCGGACGGCTTGGTGGAGAACCCCATGCCGATCATGTCCGGCGCGATGACGGTGAACTTCTCGCTGAGCGTCGGCCAGATCAGGGACCAGTCCCAGGAATTGAACGGGTAGCCGTGGATGAGCAACAGCACTGGGCCGGTGCCGAGTTCCAACCCGTCGCGGCGGTAGAAGATGTCGAATCCGAGGTAGTCGAAATACTGGCCGGCGGACTTCCAGGCTTCGAGTTCGTCGTGCATGGGGTTGAGCGTAGGCCGCGGACAGTCTGACGTCTCCGCACCGCGTCAGCCAGGCAAGTTGGCGCGCCGAATTACCATTGAGAGCACTGGACAGAGAAGGACATCGGGATGATTCGGCTCCTGCTAGTGCTCGGCGTCGTCGCGGTCATTCTCGCTGTCATCATGATTCTCGGCGGCGCCGCGCTCGGGGCGGTCTTCACCTCCGATCGCAAGGCGCGCCGCCCCCTACCGGCCATGACGCGGGCGTGGCTGTTGTCCATCGCCGTGGTGATCCTGGTCGGTGTCGCGACAGAGGGCATTCTGCTGCTGCCCGCCATGGGCATTGCCGCCATCGGATTGTTGATCACGCACATCGTGATCGACAGTCGGGCCGGGTCTGCGCGTGAACCGTCATCTCAAGAGCTGGAACGTGCCCGGCTCGTCGAAGAATTCGGAGTCGACGGTGTCGAGCTGCTCGACGGTGCACAGGCCGCCATCGAGCAGATCGAACGGTCGGAAGCCGCGGTCGACGGATGGCTCGGTAATGACCTCGACTTCACTGGCGACCTGACGGCGATCCGCGAAAACTGCCGGGCCACACAGGAACTCAATGGCTTGATCACGGAGCTCGGCGGGATCGCCGAGCCCGATTCGGACGATCTGGCGATGCTGGAGGATGCCCGGGCGAAAGTGCGGGAGCTGGGGTCGCGGTCGTGGGCGCGGGTGTATGCCTTGCAGGGCTGCGCCGAGAAGGCCGAGGAGATCGACCGGTCGCTGCGCGACGACCGCGCCCAGGCACAGCTCGCGGAAAAGCGCGACGATGTCCGGAGCCGCATGGCTGCCAAGCTCTATGGGATTGACGCGACGCCTTCGCAGACGCCGTCATCGTCGGTCGACAAGATCACCGCGCTTGCCGCGGCGTTCGCGGAGATCCGGCGCCAGTCCGGAAGTGGCTGACGGAATAGCCCGCTACTCCGTCAGGTGCGACGGTCATCCCTTAGCGGCCGCTTAGCTCAACACATCGGCGTCACAGGTGGTCCTCATCGACCGCGTCGACCGCGACGCACTCCCTTTATGAGTTCGTCCGCACGGTCAGGTTCGACCGCCGGCTCGCAGAGCGGCTCCGATCGGGCCATCTGTAGCAGCTCATCGATGCGATCGGCTTCCTGCCAGACCCTCGATGCGCGGCCAGTCGCAAGCTCGATGATCCGGCCGTCGTCACCCAACGTCACCGTGGTGATCCCACGAGAGGCGAGCACGGCGCCATAGTTGGTGTGGGCGAGTTCTCCTCGACCGCCGCAGCGGTCTCGGCGTTGAACACCACACCTTCCTCGATATTGAGAGCATCGACGTCGATCTCGCCGGCCAGGGCAGCCTCCACGCGGCGCCGCGATGCGGTGTGCTGAGTCGATACCGCCCTACCGATGCGGGCCCAGTGGTCGAGTTGTGGCTTGGCGGAACGGCGCTGTCGGGCGCCCTCGACGGCTGCCGCCTCGAATAGGTCCGCGGCCACTCGAATGACCCGATCATCGGCGTCAGCCATCACACACCTCCGCGTAGCGAGTTACTACAAGGGAAGTAACTCGCTAGCAATAAGGCGTTACAACTGTTCAGGGCGTGGCGAGGGACCGACCCCGACACTCACAGCGCGGGTAGATCGGCTGTTGTCGGTGGACTCCTATATACAGTCCTGTTCAGGTTTGTATGGGGAGGAAAGGAGCGCCGTGATCACCGGTGAGTTGAAGAGCAAGGTCGACCGTGTCTGGGATGCCTTCTGGTCTGGCGGCATCTCCAACCCGATCGAGGTGATCGAGCAGATCACGTACCTGCTGTTCATCCGCCGTCTCGACGACCTGGAGACTCTCGCCGAGAATCGCGCGCGGCGAACTGGATCGTCCGAGGGACTGCGGTTCGGGCCCGACCAGCAGGACCTGCGCTGGTCGCGGTTCAAGAACGACGAGCCAGGTGTCATGTTCGGCCTGATCGCCGACGGTGTGTTCCCGTTCCTGCGGGCACTTGGCGGTGATGGGTCCACTTATTCCGAGCACATGCGCGACGCCCGCTTCACCATCCCGACCCCGGCGCTGCTGTCGAAGGTCGTCGACATGCTCGACGACATCCCCATGGCCGACCGCGACACCAACGGCGACCTGTACGAGTACCTGCTGTCCAAGATCGCCTCGGCCGGCGTGAATGGCCAGTTCCGCACCCCGCGCCACATCATCGAGCTGATGGTGAAGATGACCGCGCCCGGGCCGACGGACGAGATCTGCGACCCGGCATGCGGTACCGCTGGCTTCCTCGTGTCCGCCTCGGAGTACGTGCGTGACACACATGATTCAGTCTTGACCGACGCCGCCCAGCGGAAGCACTTCCACAACAGCATGTTTCACGGCTACGACTTCGACTCGACAATGCTGCGCATCGGGTCGATGAACATGCTGATGCACGGCATCGAGGCGCCGGATATCCGCTACCGCGACTCGCTGTCCGAGGGCGCCTCGGAGGACGCCGAGAAGTACACGCTGATCCTGGCCAATCCCCCGTTCGCCGGCTCACTGGACTACGAGGCGACGTCCAAAGACCTGCAGCGGGTGGTCAAGACCAAGAAGACCGAATTGCTTTTCGTAGCACTGTTTTTGAAGCTGCTGAAGCCCGGCGGACGGGCGGCAGTGATCGTGCCCGACGGTGTGCTGTTCGGATCGTCCAAGGCGCACAAAGACTTGCGACGAATGCTGATTGAAGACCAGAAACTCGACGGCATTGTGAAGCTGCCGTCGGGCGTATTCAAGCCATACGCTGGGGTCTCGACGGCGATTCTCTTGTTCACCAAGACCAATTCCGGTGGCACGGATCATGTTTGGTTCTACGACGTTTCGGCTGACGGTTTTTCGCTCGATGACAAGCGGAACCCTATCGAAGCCAACGATCTGCCGGATGCGTTGTCGCGGTGGGCTTCACGGGACTCGTCGGAGTTGGAGCGGGCGCGCACCGAGCAGTCGTTCTGCGTGCCGGTCGCCGACATTGTGGCGCAGGGCTATGACCTGTCGCTGAACCGGTACAAGGAGATTGTGCACGACGAGGTCGAGCATCGACCGCCGCTAGAGATCATTGCGGAGATCGAGAAGCTGGAAGGCGAAATCGCGAGTGGGCTGGCCGAGTTGAAGGCGATGTTGTCGTGATCAGCGTGGGAGACATGCTCTTCGAGTACAAGGAACTGCCCGGAAACTCGTCAGAACCTCCCGTGTTGACGTTGACTGAGAAGAACGGATTCGTTCTACAAAGCGATCGCTTCAACAAGAGACTCGCGACCAACGACGTGAGCAAGTACAAGGTTGTTCGGCGCAACGATGTCGCCTTCAATCCATACTTGCTTTGGGCTGGGGCCATCGCACAAAACACCATCGTCGACAAGGGCATCATCAGCCCCCTCTATCCGACATTCAAAGTGCGTGACGGATTCGATCCGCGTTATGTTGCGCGACTCTTGCTTAGCCCGCAGATGGTGGCGAGTTACGACACCATCGCGTTCGGCTCCGTGCCTCGACGCCGCCGCTCCTCCGTAAGCGATTTTCTCGCCCTGCAGATTTCCGATCAACCACCGCTCCACGAACAGCGTCGTGTCGCCGCCATGCTTGACCAAGCTGATAGCTTGCGGTCAAAGCTGCGACGATGCTTGGCCCACTTCAATCAACTCACGCAGTCGCTATTCCATGACGCGTTTGGCGACCCGGTGGCCAACAACCACGACCTTCCCGTCAAGTGCCTCCAAGACTGGATCGATCCTAACCGACCGATCACCTACGGCATTCTTAAACCTGGACCTGAAGTCGAGGAAGGAATCCCCTACATTCGCGTTGCCGACATGAAAAACGGTGGCATAGACGAAGAAACCGTGCGGAAGACTTCGCACGAAATTAGCGATCAATACCGACGGTCGATACTGCAAGCGGGGGATCTACTGATGTCCATTCGTGGTCATGTCGGTCGGTTTGCATTCATTCCCGAGTCCCTTGCTGGCTCGAATATCACGCAGGATTCGGCGCGGCTCGCGATTACGGAACCCGCATCTGCGACATATGTCCGCGCGGCGATGGAAATGCCCAGCTTTCAGCATTGGATGGCACGTCGCACCAAGGGTGCAGCCGTACAAGGAATTAACCTTGGCGATCTAAGGCAGGCACCGATTCCGTTGCCATCATTCGAACAACAACAGATATTTGCTGCGATGTTGCGTGAGGTTCGGGTGAACGCCAGTTCCGTGGAGAGGCAGCTGTGGCTTGCTGACGGCGCTTTCGCCTCCCTCCAATCCCGCGCCTTCCGAGGCGAACTCTGATGCCATTCGCTGTAATCGACTTCGAGACAACGGGTCTGGTCCCTGAGCGCACCGACCGCGTCGTGGAGATCGGCGTCGCCCTTACTGATGATTCCGGCCGGATCGAGCACGAATGGACCACCCTGGTCAACCCGCATCGTGATATCGGGGCTACTCACGTCCACGGCATCCAGGCCTGCGACGTCGTTGACGCACCTGACTTCGCCGCCATCAGCGATTACCTGCTCGAAATGCTCACTGGCCGTGTGGTTGTCGCGCACAACGCCAGTTTTGACATGCGGTTTCTGCATTGGGAGCTCCAGCGGGCCCAGTACGTCATCCCCGAACGACCAGCCGCGCTCTGCACACGAAAATGGGGCGGGCGCATGACGGGGGCCGCCAAGCTCGCACACTGCTGCGAAGCACTCGGAATCTCACTGATCAACGCACACTCAGCAATTGGTGACGCTCATGCAACCGCCGAACTCCTGCCACACCTGCTCGCCTTCCACAGCGGCTCCCCCGAGTGGCGCTCCGACCTGGATCACTCGGCGACCTTCGGCTGGCCAGCTGCCCGCACACGTGCATCGCAACCTGCGGTCGCTCATCGTGGGCAGTCATCTGCGGACCCGTACTCGTGGCTGCGGTCCGTCCTGGGAGCTGCCTGGGTCCCCGCCACTCCTGAAGACGAAGCGTCTTACATGGTGGTACTCGATAGCGCCTTGCTCGACCGGGAGATCTCGCGCAGCGAGGGCAAACAGCTGCTGGCCTCCGCCGAAGCGGCGGGCCTATCCCGGGGAACCGTAGCGCGGCTGCACCAGGACTACTTGCGTGCTGTAGCGAAGGAAGCGCTGGCCGACGGCGTAGTCACCGACGAGGAGCGGTCCGAGCTAAATGCTGTCGCCGCTGCCCTGGGTTTCGGCCCACCGTATGTCGATGAGGCGCTGGCGTGGGCAGCTTCCGCAACGCCGGAACTGGTAGACGAGTCGACTGCCTTCACGCTACGCCTGGGCGACCGGATCGTGTTCACCGGCGAGATGAATCGTGGTCGCGACGAATGGGTTTCAGCGATCTGTGCTGCGGGCCTCGCGTCCGGCGGCATCTCCAAATCGACGCGTCTGCTCGTCGCGGCCGATCCTGACTCGCAGAGCGGCAAAGCTGCCAAGGCGCGCCAGTACGGGATTCCGGTGGTCAGCGAAGCGGCGTTCGAGAAAATGTTCGCCACATATCGGGCGGCATCGTGAATCCCACAGCGGCACAGTAATTTTTAGGGGAGATCGTGTTCGACGAGCGATGGATGGTCCAATTCTTGGAAAGGGTGCGCGCGGACAACAGCGAGCAGGGCATCCATGTCCTATACCGAATCCTCCCAGGCTCGACACCGAAGTGGGACACCGTCACCCTTCCGGTACAGAACACACGCGACCCGCTCATTGGCTTGTCGCATGTCCCGACGGCCACCGTCGTTTACGCGCGGTACCGGCCGGCAAAATCAGGCGTCAACTTTCTCGCGTTCGTGTTCTGGCCAGACGGATCGCACTGTGCACTATTCGGGGACAACAGCGGACCAATCCAGTCCGTCGTCGACGGCGCATCCAACTTCCGAATGACGTATCTGGCGCTCAGCAGAATCGCCTGGGACACGCCGATGCTGCCAGATGGTCATTCACCGGATAACTGGATAGTGCGTGCCGCGTTGAAGGATTTCGTCGCGGAGGTCACATGCAGTGGCCTTGTCGATAGCGGCGCCACGTATTGGCAAGTCGACAAGAACCTGCGACTCGGCATCGCGAAACGCATCGCGACGCTGCGGCGAGCAGCGAATCCTCACATCGCAGTGGTGACCGAAGGGCAGGACGAGTGGTACAAGCTCCATGATTTCGCCCCGTTTCTCGGCCGGCTCGACTGGTCAGATTTGGACTCCGTAACGCTGGCAACTGATCTCGGCTACACCAACGACGCGGCCCGTTGGTGGACGTCCCAAGGCATCGGGTGCCTGGAGCTGGTAGACCTCCCAACCACGCAGCAGAGTCTGTCCGCACTCAAGGTCAGATATCCGATCGTCGAGGGCAACGTGTGGAGCATGCTCGGCGCTTTCGAACGGGCAGTTAGCAACCACTATGTGTCTCCGGCAGACCGCATGCGTGCTCGCTGGCAAGCCGACGATCCTCAGGCCCTGTTGCATCTGACGCGGGAAGTCGTTGCGAACAACGCGAATAGGCGGGGACAGATGCTTATCGGGTATGCACGCACCGATAGCGGTCGACTGCAACAACTCTCGCAAGTTGCCGTGGACTACGCAGCCAACTCCATTGGTTTGGATCTCGCGGCCGTCCCTGATGTCGACCAGGCCGACGGCGTTCTCCTGATCGGAGTCAATGAGTGCGGTTGGACCGCCCAAGCCGTGAACCGTGACGGCGAGCACGGCGCAGCGGTGAGTTCAGCCGACGACAACCTCCAGTTCGTCGCCCCAATCGCAGACGCAGACAGCGTCGCCGCGCTGCGGCGGACTTTTACCGGGCACGCGAGTTTCGACGTCGACTACACACCATTCGATTGGCTACGGCGACGCATCATGTTCGGCGTCACACGAGCGCTGGAGAAATTGCCAGTGCAGCGCGACGCCATCCGTCCCATCACCGATGCGCTCGCGACACTCCTCCCCTCGCTCGATGTGGACGCCGACACGCAAGATGAGTCGGCCTCAATCGAGAGAATGCTCGATTTGACACTGCTGCTACAAACGATCGCCCATGCGAAACCCATTGTGGCGGCATCGCTTCCAGCGGACTGGCTGGATGACGCCGAGTCGGGCAACCACGATCCTGCGGAGTTGTGGCAGCTCATCGCCGAAGGTCTTGCAGGAGTCCGACAACTTAGGTGGGACGACTTGGGCGTCGGACCTTTAGCCGAAGCGTGGGCGATTCCCACCGCAGAAGCAACATGGTGGGGGGCTAAAGGGCTGGGACAGCGACAGTTGCTCATGCTCCCGGACGAAACCGAGTCGATGATTCGCGCCGCCAACGTGATCGTACGATTGTCTGACTCCTCCGCACCCACGAAGCATCTGCGCCAGCGGCTGGAACTGCTTTTCGGCCAAGATGTTCCGGTGTTGTGGAGCTTGGTGCCCTAGCATTGTCTGTCCCGTCCGATATACATGCCGGTTAACTACATCGAAGGAGCCAGCATGTCGAACGACTTTCCTCTGAAACCCGGCGACACCGGAACTGTCGCCCAGTTGAGCCTGTGCGCCGGTGGGCTGGTGCGCACCTGGACCGATTCGTCCCGGTTGTGGTCGGTTCCCGACGACCAGTACCTGCGTTCCGTCATGGGATCCGGAACCATCGCCCGCACGGCGCGTGAAGAGCACCGCTTCCGCGAAGTGGCGATCCTCTCCGAGGACACCGGCACCCTGTGGCTCCAATCGCGATTCCCGTCACCAACCGACGATGGCACGTTGCAAGTCCAGGGCAGCATTATCGAACTGCAGCCCGCCCATGAACCGTCGGAATCCACCTACGACGATGTACGCGAACTTCTCACCCAAGCGATCGGCCATGCGCTGAACAACAACGAATATCTGCTGGTCGAGCAGGGCGGATGGGACGCGCCGCCGGAGCCATTTTGCCTTTTCATCGTCATTCCCGACGGCGATGGCTTTGTCAGCATCATCGAAACCGCCCCTGCGCCATCAGCTTCAGAAATTTGGGCACCGCACATTGTGGCCGGAAATGAGAGCACCACGCTGTCCGCTCCAGCCAATGCGGAAACCATCGAAGTCGCTCCCCTGATCATGCTGGATGCCATCGCCACGTGGGGTTTCGCGCCGTGGGACCTGGCGTTGACTTTCGGCACCCGGCAATCACCCGCCGTCTGACGTCACTCACATGGGACTCGATGCGCACGTGGCGTGCAACTGTTTTCGCGACGGACTGAGTACCGAACCGCCAGTTCCTCGAAGCATGCTCACAGTCAACGAATGCGGCGATGTTGAACTGATCGACGAGCAGAACTGCGACTTCGATATGGCGAACGACGTCTACGACTGGACGATTCACGCGTGCACGCACGAGGACATGAAGTTCGTCAGCGAGTGGGTCGGAAATATTTCTGGTGTGGCGTGGCTGCGAAGTGTGGCCGTCGGGTTGCCCGTCGACCGGTTCGGCAATCTGGCGATGATCCTGGCCGGACTCAGTGGACTGATGGACAGTTACACACCAGCGAGCGAGATACGCCGAGCCCTCCCCGAACTGGAATTGCTTCTACAGGAAGGTCATCTGGGGTCGACCCGCACAATCAGCACCCTGAACGGGTTCGTTGTTGAGAACAAACTGGACTGGGGACCAATCGCGTTGGACGAATTTCACTCGCTCGGTCCGTCGCCATACTACGAGTCCCCGTGGCCCGACCTTGTCGAGTTAGGGGTTATCGGTTACGAATTCGTTGTACGCAGCCGCGAACAGCCCGCCAATGAACTGCTGCGCACCCGAATCTTGGAACAGAAGTGGGACCCCGAATCTGTTGAGTTCCGCCAGGCGCCGGACGGCCGCCCGACGTCACGCATCACATTCACAAATCTGCAAACCATGGAATCGGTGACGGCGCGGTCGTTCGGCGTATCGGCGCGGCTACCTCGACTCGGCAGAGTACTGGCGATCGCCGACAAGGATGAGCCTGAACCTGCTCTGGTATATCCCGAGACTCTGATCGTCGGTGAGCGCAGGGTCATGCTCACGGAAGCATGGTGGACGCTCAAGCGCCTCCATCGCCTCTTCGCGGCATCGGCAGCCACAGGCAATCCCGTCGTATGGCATTGAGAATCATCTCGACCAGTTCGTGGTGATCAGTGGGCGCCGGTACCGTTTCGTCCCCGTCGACCTAGCTGGGTGGACGGCGGCGATCCGGGGGCGATCGGTATGTGTCGTCTAGGGAACAACTACGGGGCAGCGTAGGGCCCAATTGCGTGTGGAGACGTACCCGGCGCGTAGCTCCAGAGGCGGCGCCCCTCAGGAGTCAGATTGGTGAACTCGTTCACCCGGATCAGCAGTTCAAACCCGTCGATCCTTGGATCGCGCTTGCGGTAGGCGAATCCTCCTGTTGGTGCCACACCAGGTGTAGGCGGGATGTTCGGGTCGAACTCGAGTACATAGTCGTTCCGGCGCATCATCTTTAGCCAAGCCGCATGGCGTCCCCGCTTGAAGTCGGACATGTCTCGACCGCCCGTGGCGATAAACTCGCCGTGGTCACGCAGGCGTTGATACGCCGCAGACTTGCCGTGTGGGCCTTTGGTCTCCCACGGCCACGCCTGGTTGACGATCTGACGGGTCGATTTCTGTCCCCCGTATGTCGTTTTGTGCCACGAGACAGCCTGTCGTGACACACCGTGAAAATCCGCAATCTCGGTCTGGTTGAAACCCTTTCGCCTCAGCTCTTCGATTTCCCCGAAGACCAGCGGTTGACGGTGGGTTGCCGTCTTGTATTTCTTGCCGCTCATACGTACTCCACTACATGGTTCGGTTCCTGCACGGGCCAATCGCGTTAGGCGTCCGCTGGTGTCACGATCGACCCTCAACTCTCTCGGACAGCGGTGACAACCTCGCGCGCCATCGACAACGGATGGGCCGGAAACTGGTCGTCGAAATCGGGCAGCTCGCTCATGTTCATCACGAAGCCCGTCTTCAGTCCGGTGTAGGGGTCGCGGGCCCAGCCGCCCATCGGGTCGTCGGCAGTGGGCTGCTGGAGCCAATCATTCTGCCGCGCAATCTCATACACCGCAGCGTCGCGCATGCCGGTGGTGTGACCTTCGATGAAGAAACCCTGAACCTGTTGCACATGCTCGGCGTGTAGGTGCAACGTCAGGTTGTACTGCACACCGCCAGACTCCTGCTTGATCTTCATGAGGCTGTACACGTACGGCACCCCGCTCGCCGTCCGCTCGACGTCGACCTCGATCAGCCCGGCCTGTCCGGCAACAACGGCGGCGGCTTCGAGGAGGCCGTCGATCATCTGGTCCTTGTCCAGCGGCATCGCATACCTGGTCGGGTAGGGCCGCGTCGTCACGGTCCCCGTTGCGTCGTCACTGAACAGGTAGCCGAACGCCTGAGTTTCGGGCGGGTCGTCGGGCAGCAGCCCGCTCTGTTGCCAGTAATCAGCAAGTGCCAGCGTCGGTCCGCCACCCCACAGGTTGACGCGCATCATCTACTCCTTCTGAATTTGTCGCTCAAGTCATACACGCCGACTCCGACATTCAGACAGGTGACATCTCTTCGAGCCCGACTTGTCGGTGGCTCGTGCGACGCTATGCGGCTTTCGACCGAACCGATGCAGGAGATACCGCACATGCCCGCACCTCAGCAGCAGAACTTCCGAGTAGATCTCGGCGGAGTCATCTCACTGCTCAGCAAGAACCTCTATTCCAGCCCGGGCGTGTACGTCCGCGAATTGATTCAGAACGCCTTCGACGCCACCCTCGCCCGCGACGCGCTCAGCGACACACCGACCCCGCGGACTATCACCATCTCGCCATTCGGCGTCACCTCTCCGGACTCCCCGGCCAACGAGTTCGCGATCACCGATGCCGGCATCGGCGTCACCGCCGATCAAGTCGAGCAGTTCCTGGCCACCGTCGGCGCGAGTTCCAAGCGTGACGAGTTGGCCCGTAGCAGGCGGACCTACATCGGGCAGTTCGGTATCGGTCTTCTGAGCTGCTTTCTGGCCGCCGACGAGATCACGGTCGTGTCCCGCAGCGCCACCGGCGCCGACCCGATTCAGTGGATAGGCAAAAGCGACGGCACCTACACGGTGCAGACCCTCGCCGATGAGATTGCCGTCGGGACCACTGTGCGACTCCGTCCACGACCGGACATGATCGGCTGGACCCGTGCCGAGCAGGTCATCCCACTGGCGCGCAAGTACGCCGAGTTTCTGCCGGCACAGCTAAGTGTGCTGACAAACACCGGTGCACAAGATGTTTCGCGACCCTGGCGAATCGACTTCGGCACCCATCGTGCAGAGATCGTGCGAGGGGTTCCACCGATCTTCGGCGGTCTCGGTGTCGGCAAGCAGTTCGACGCCATCGAGGTCCACGACACCGCTCTCGGGCTCGACGGCGCCGTCTACATCGGCGCGACATACGGTCGCTCGAAAGCCGCCGGGCGGAACCGCATCTACATCAACAACATGCTCGTCGACGACGCCGACAGCTCGCTGCTGCCCCCATGGGCGTTCTTCGCCTGGGCGGCAATCAATTCCACCACGTTGGAGCCGACCGCCAGCCGCGAATCGGTCATGAACAACCAGGCGTTGGCCTTGACCCGAAGCAAACTCGGCCGGGCAGCGTTGGGCTGGCTGCGAACGCTGGCCGACACCGACCCGCAACGATTTGCCGAGTTCGTCGTCGAGAACAACCTCGAACTGCGTTCCGCGGCAACGCAAGGTACCGATTCCGACAATCTGGAACTCGCCGAGGTCGTGCTGCCACAACTGACCATGCAGACGACCGAGGGCGCACTGCGATTGATCGACGTGGTCCAACGAAACCCGAATGTTCTGTACGCGCTGTCTGACAACGAGTTCCGTACCATCGCCAGTTTCAATTCCGGCGGCAGGATCGTCGTCAACGCCGGCCACACCCTGGACCAGGAGGTGCTGCTCCTGCTGCCGCAGGTGATGCCTGGCGTGACCGTCACCCGCGCATACCCAGCGTCCGAGGTCGCGGCGCTGGCCGATGCCCCGGCCGACACTGAGGCGGTGCCGGCGCTGGAATTGCGGGGTGCCGCGGCGCTGGCCGCATCTGGCTGCCGAGTGGCGGTGCGGCGGTTCCCGTCGACTGCGTTGCCCGCGGTGTTCGTCGGCCACGGTCAGATCGACGTAGCCTCGCCCGGGTACGGCAACATCACGCACCTTGTGCTGAATTGGAGTAACCGCGCCGTGCAAGCCCTCACACGCACCACCGATGACCTGGTGTTCGACCGGCTCATGCAACTGCTGTACGTCCAGGCTCGCATGGCCGCCCAATGCGACGGCACGGAGGACCGAGCGCTGCTATCGGAGGCCCTCGACGACGTCATTCTGCTCGCCGCGGGCGTGGACGGAACGGAGGTCGGGAGATGAGCGGGCAGGCAACAGCCGACGAATACGAGTTTCTCGGCGATGAGGCAGCCGGGGCAGGACGGTTGGAGAAGGCGCTGGATCACTACAGCAAGGCGCGACGATTGCGTTGCGATGCCCTGACGATGGCGTTGGCGGGCGACGATCTCGACTCGCAGTCGATGTCTACTTATGGCACCGATAGCGCCCGGTTGAATCAGAAGATCCGCACGATCGTGGACGAGTTGAATCCACCAAAGACGCTGAGTGAGCGGATCGCGGACCTGCAGGCCGAGATGAACGAGCATCTGACTTCGGGTCGGCTCGATCTCGCCGCTCACCTCAGCACCCAACTCGGCGCTGCGCAGGAGGAATTTGGCGACCTGGACGAGGCCGAGTCAGCATATCGATCCGCCGTGGTGCTCGCCCGGCAGGTCAACGCTCGTGATCCCGAGTTGTTGCTGCACACTTTTTGGGCGTTGATCGACTTCCTGCCGCCTTCCGAGGAATCGGTGGCGCTGGCCACGGAAATGGCTTCGAATCTGATCGACCGCCGCGAAATGTACCACCCGATGCGAGCAGCTGATGCGGCGTACCGGCTCGCGCTGGCAGAGCTGGATTTCGCCGAAATCGCGCCGCAGCATGTGGATTCCGCGATCGACGGCAGCACGCGGGAGGCAATCGAGATGCTCGACGGTGTCTGCTTCCACGACAAAAGCCAGGAGCTCCAGCGATGGGCCGCCGCAGTGCTGCGGGCCGTCGGCCGCGACACCGACGCCGACCGTTGGCGGGCCACGGCCGACCGCTACGAAGACTGGGAATGGTTCACGGACCAGCAGATTCCCGGGCACGTGCACCTATGGGACATTCGGTAGTGATCCCACGACCTCGCTAGACTGGCCCTGAAGTCAGCGAAGGGGGTCGCATGGCGGACTTGGGGGGCGCACGGCTGCGCATCGAGACCGAGCCGGTCAAAGCAGCTGCAGACGAGTTTCGAACCATCGCCGATGAGTTGCGTGAAGAACTGCGCCAGCTTGTCGCGTCGGTCGATGACGTAGTCGAAGGTTCGTGGCGCGGCGAGGCCGCTCGGATGTTCGGCCGCGATTGGGATGAGTTTCGCGCCGCCGCAACGAAGATCGTCGACGACGCCGACGAGATCGCCATCCGGGTCGTCCAAAGCGTGGAGGCCTACGCAGCACAGGATGAGCGCGGCGGATCGATCGTTCGCAGCGCGTGGGATGAGCGGTAGGTGGCAATGACTGGGTACACCGTCGACGTCGACGCGCTCAATGAACTGCGGTCGAAAATGCAGGCCTACCTGGCGCACTGCGAGACATCGTTGAGCCGGGTGGAATCGCTTATCGGTCAGGTGTCACAGTCGTGGGACGGTGCAGCCGCCGAAGCATACGAGGCTCGCCACCGCGACTGGGTGCGGTCAGCGCACGACATGCGCACTGCGCTCGCGGACTTCACCGCGTGGTCCACCCAGGCCGAAGACGCCTACCGGACCGTCATGGCGATGAATCTGCGCATGGCCGGCCAGTAGCGAACATCCATGGGTACTTGGGTTGTCGATTCAGACTGGTATTTCCTGACCGCGGCGATACTCGGCCGTGCGGGATCGAAGGTGGCTGGTGCTGCCGGCCTGGTCTCAGGCGCGTCGCACGGCTCCGGCCACATGGCCGGCAACGACCCGGTCGGGACGAAATGGGGATCGCGGTATGACAGCGCCGCGCGCGACGCTCTCGGTGGCGCCGATTCGCTGGCACAAGCCTGGTCCTCGCTGGCTGGACGCGTCTACCAAGCCGGAGTCAACCATGCGTGGGCTGAGTTCCACGCCGGCCGTCGCAAGATTCCCGTCCCGGCGAATCTGCCACCCCGACCGGCGATCTCTGAACCGTCGTCGACGATCTCCAGTTCCGTGGGCGCCAATGGCGTCGGCCTGACCGACATCATCCCCGGCTTGGTCGAGGCGGTCGGCAAGGAGACTCCGAACGCAGACACGAAGGGCCTCGACGCCGCTTCGGACATGTGGCAACGGTTCGCAACGACGGTCGCTGAAGCTGTCAGCGACGTGGTGAATCAGGTCAGACGACCGGACCACGACATGCCCGACGCCACCGCGTTCTACGAGACAATCGCCAATCTGAGCGCTCCCGCGGATGCCGTCGCCGCCGACGGCCGCACACTGAGTGCCCTAACGCACAGCTTCTCTGCAGCCACCAGCGCGATGCGCGCGAACATCGCCAGTGAGGTCAACAGCACCGCCATGTGGATGGGCGGGGCCGCGTCAGTCGTGGTGCTGTCGTCGGAAGTCACTGGCGGCGCGTCATTCCGGGCCGTGCCCGCGGCCATGCGCTGGAGGCTCAACCAGGCCGGCACCAACATCCGGAGCTACATCGCCGCGGTAGAAGCCGCTGCGACAGCCATTGACTCACTCACAGTTGCACTCGACCCGGCCAAAAAAGGTCTGCTTGACAACCAAAAGTTCGTCGACATCGAGATCTACGATCCCGACGGCACCAAGACCCATCACTACCGTATTCCCCTGTCCAAGTGGCTGGCCTGGCAGAACTACCTGCACCGCGGCGGCCAAGAGTGGGACTGGAATCGTTGGAGCTCCAACTACGACCAGCTTCAAGAGAACTCTGCAAACGGCTGGTGGTTCGACAAATACGCGGCCGAAGTGATGGGCTACAGCAAAAATGACGGGTGGACCGACCAGTTCGGCAGCCGCAAGTCGGATCTGGAGAAAGTGCCTGTAACAGGTCGGGTCTGGGACTGGGCCAATCCCGAATTGAAGCAGGTTGTGGAGAACAAGAGCGGACGGCTCGACATGGACCAACTGGCTATAGACGAGGACGCACTTGAAGCCGGCTGGGATGTCACCTACAACATCAACGCTAAACACCCGTACACCGCGGGAGAACTCGCAGCGTTACAGCGGCTACAAGACAAGTACCCAGACCAGTTCACAGTGAACCGACTGTGACCGACAGGAAGACCACCATGGGCTCTACCTTCGACTATGTCCCCACACAACTCACTAAGGCCTTCCGCGATGCACAGTCCAACGAGCAGTTCCTGGGCTGGCTGAAGATGCAGGAAGCCGTCATGGAGATCGAATTCCCGTACTACGACCTCCCCGAGATACGCGAGCAGATGTACACCGAAGCGAGCTTGGCGATAGTCGAACAGAAGCTCCTCGACCTGTACGACAACCATCGAAGCGCCTTCTCGCTCGACAACGTCCACACGACCATGAGGTACGTCTACTACGTTGGCGAAACGTTTCGCCGTGCTTGTGAAGGGACATGGGTGGCCCTCCCCGTCGCCGACGCATACCTACCTGCGATTGACTTTCCGATGCGCGAAACCATGACTAAGCCAACAGACCTCGTAGAGGGGGCAGTCAACCGACGCGACGGGAAACACCTGACGAAGGTCTTCGGACACGCCGTGCGCAGCTATCGCGAGTGGACTGAAGCAGGCAAGCCCGAACGGACCTTCCGCGGCACCCTGCGCGAAGCCGACGAATAGGCGGGCCGTCCTAGTTTTGAACCGAGCTATCAATCAGTCACAACTTGTCGGCTCGACATGCAACACTGCTCGGTTCGCCCGCCAGCAAAGGAATTCGCATCGTGACAACACCTCGACCATTGACCGGCAGAAATTGACGATCATGTTGCTCACTACCAGTACAGTGACCCTGTGAGTCCGACTATGTTCGTGAATGAACATTCCGGCTGAGCGCGCATGAGCAATTTCGCATTCATCGGTGCCGCTGAATGGCCCGACATCCAATCCGACTGCGCCCGCGCCGAGAGCTACCTGGCCTCCGATCCGCGCTCGGCCTGCATCTACGGCCGGCGCGCCATCGAACAACTCGTCGGCCTGCTCTACGACGTGATGGATCTGCCGCTGCCCTACAAGGACGACCTCGCCGCCCGGATCAACGAACGTCCGTTCAGTACCCAGGTGCCGCCGGCAATCGTTCACAAACTCAATCTGATTCGCAAAGCCGGCAATGCGGCGGTGCACGAACGGCGCGCCATCGCACCGAACATCGCGCTCGCGGTCCTGCGGGAGCTCCACCACGTCACGGTGTGGGCCGTCTACCACCACTCGGCCTACCCGAAGGCCGCACCGCTGAAGTTGCCGTTCGATCCGAAGCTCGCGGCCAAGGCTGCTCCCCTCAGCCGTGACGAGGTCGCCCAGCTGGCCACGAAGTTCAAGGCCCAGGACGAAGCTCACGCCAAAGCCCTGGCGGAAAAAGACGAGCTTGCCGCGGCCAAAGACGCCGAGATCGCTGCGCTGCGTGAGCAGATCAAGGCCGCCCAGGCCGCGAAGCAGCAGCCCGACGATCGCGACTACAACGAAGCGCAGACTCGCACCGAGTACATCGACCTCGATCTCGCCGAGGCAGGTTGGACGCTCGACCAACCACGGGACCGCGAGTTCGAAGTCACGGGAATGCCCAGCGGCGGGATGGGTTACGTCGACTATGTGCTGTGGGGTGCTGACGGCCTGCCGCTCGCCGTCGTCGAAGCGAAGCGAACCAGCAAGAGCCCGCACGTCGGCCAGGAACAGGCCAAGCAGTACGCCGACTGCCTAGAGCAGATGACCGGCCGGCGTCCGATCATCTTCTACACGAACGGCTATGAGCACTGGATGTGGGATGACGCCGGCGGCTACCCGCCCCGTCAGGTCCAGGGCTTCTTCACGGCCGACGAACTGGCCCTGATGATTTCGCGACGCACGTCCCGTAAGCCGCTGCTTGGCGCCGAGATCGACTCCGCGATAGTCGGGCGCCATTATCAGATTCACGCGATCCGCCGCGTCGGTGAGGAGTTCACCGCGCACAAGCGCGAGGCGCTGCTGGTGATGGCGACCGGGTCGGGCAAGACCCGCACCGTCATCGCACTGGTCAAGCAGCTGATGGAGGCCGGCTGGGTCAAGCGGGTGCTGTTTCTGGCCGACCGGACGGCGCTGGTCAACCAGGCCGTCGGCGCATTCAAGGAACACCTGCCGAACGCCACCACCGTGAACCTGGTGACCGAGAAGATCACCGACGGCCGGGTGTACGTCAGCACCTACCCCACGATGCTGAACCTGATCAATTCCGTCGACGACGGTCTGCGCCCCTTCGGCCCCGGCTATTTCGACCTGATCGTCATCGACGAGGCACACCGATCGGTCTATCAGAAATACCGCGCCATCTTCGAGTGGTTTGATTCCCTGCTCGTCGGCCTCACCGCCACGCCCAAAGACGAGGTGGACCACAACACCTACCGGCTCTTCAACCTCGAAGACGGCATACCGACAGACGCCTACAGCCTCGACGATGCCGTCAAAGAGGGCTTTCTCGTTCCCGCCGTGGGAATTTCGGTGGGCACCAAATTCCTGCGCCAAGGCCTTCGCTACGACGAGCTGACCGAAGCGCAGAAGGACGAATGGGATTCATTGGATTGGGGTGACAACGACACCCCGGACGCGATGTCCGCAGAAGAGTTGGGGCGCTTCTGGTTCAACGCCGACACCGTGGACAAGATCCTGGCGCAGCTGATGTCACAGGGGCACAAAGTCGCCGGCGGCGACCGACTCGGCAAAACGATCATCTTCGCCAAAAACCAGGCCCACGCACAGTTCATCGCCCAACGGTTCGACATCCAATATCCCGAGTACGCGGGCACATTCGCACGCGTCATCACCCACAGCACCGAACGTGCGCAGAGCCTCATCGACGACTTCTCGATCACCGACAAGGCGCCCCACATCGCCATCTCCGTGGACATGCTGGACACCGGCATCGATGTACCGGACGTGGTGAATCTGGTGTTCTTCAAAGACGTCCGATCCAAGAGCAAGTTCTGGCAGATGATCGGCCGCGGAACTCGCTTGCGTCCCAACCTGTTCGGGCCCGGACAGGACAAGGAGAACTTCTACGTCTTCGACTGCTGCAGAAACCTGGAGTTCTTCAATCAAGACCTGCCCGGTACGCAGGGCTCGCTACAGAAATCGCTGAACCAGCGACTCTTCGAAACCCGCCTCGGGCTGGTGACTGCGCTGGATTCCGCTGTTCCCGGGACGAATCCGCCTGAGGGTCATGGCACGGAATCTGAACGCGGCCTTCGCGTCGATACCGCATGGAGCCTGCACAAGATCGTCGTCGGCATGAGCCTTGACAACGTGTTGGTCCGGCCCCACCGCCGACTCGTCGAACAGTACGCGCAATGGCCGGCGTGGTCGTCGTTGACGCAAGAGGCTGCGAGCGACGTCGCCACCCAACTCGCCGGCCTGCCTTCCTCGGAACTGGACAACGACGAGCAGGCCAAGCGGTTCGACCTGCTGATCCTGCGCCGCCAACTGGCGCAACTCGACGGTGATGCTGTTGCCGCTGAACGGATCCGGACAAAAGTTCAGGACATCGCCGAGGAACTGCTCACCAAGACCTCGATCCCGTCGGTGGCCGCGCAACAGGCTCTCCTTGCCGACATCTGCGCCGACGAGTGGTGGGTCGACGTCACCTTGCCCATGCTCGAACTCGTCCGACTGCGGGTGCGGGCGCTGGTCCGCTTCCTGGACCCCGCTCAAAAGACTGTTGTATACACCGACTTTCAGGACGAACTCGGTGAGACGACATTGATCGATCTGCCCAACGTCACGCCAGGGACCAACTGGGACCGGTTCAAAGCGAAAGCACGGGCGTACCTCAGGTCCCATCTCGACCACATCACGCTGCAACGCCTGTACCGCAACAAGCCGCTGACGCCCGACGACCTGATCGCTCTGGAGCGCATGCTGCTCGACAGCGGCGTGGGCGATCCGGCCGACATCGACTTGGCGAAAGTAGAGGGCCTCGGACTGTTCGTGAGGTCGCTCGTCGGTCTGGATCGTGCCGCAGCGATAGAAGCGTTCGGGGCGTACCTCGACGGATCGCGCTTCACTGCGGACCAGATTCGGTTCATCAATCTCATCGTCAGCGAGCTGACGGCAACGGGCGTCGTCGCCGTCGCGCGACTCTACGATTCCCCCTACACCGACAAAGCGCCGACCGGCCCTGAAGAGGTGTTTACGGAAGCTGATGTCGACAACATCGTGTCGATACTGAACACCGTGCGAGCCAACGCAGCGCCCGAGGGTGGCGTCGCCTAGGTCGCAGAAGACCAGTCCAGAACAGCTGCGTCAGAGGCGGTGAGATGCGTTACCTCACCGCCGCCGAGCGGCCCCAAAATGCACGCGACACACCGCGAATCCGTGTACAAACACGGCCGCTCGCGGGAAGTGAGCTACTACTGGGAGGCGATGTCGACCGAGCTGCCGAGGGCGGCGACCCAGCCGGTGACCTGGCGGGCGATGTCCTGGTCGGTCAGGCCGATGGACATCAGCACCTCGCTGCGGCTGGCGTGGTCCTGGAACTCCTGGGGCACGCCGACGTCGCGGCATGGCACGTCGATCTCGGCGCGACGCAGCGACGCCGACACCGCAGAGCCGATGCCGCCGGCGACACCGTTGTCCTCAAGCGTCACAACGAGTTTGTGGGCCCGGGCCAGGTCGGCGATGGCCGCCGGGACCGGCAGCACCCAGCGGGGGTCGACGACCGTCACACCGATGCCCTGCTTGCGCAACCGGTCGGCGACGACGAGCGCCATGCGGGCGAACGCGCCGACGGCGACCAGCAGCACATCGTCGGACAGGCCGTCGGCGGGCTCGGTCAGGATGTCGACGCCGTGCTGGCGGCGGACGGCCGGAATATCTTCGCCGACAGCGCCTTTCGGGAACCGCACCGCGGTGGGTCCGTCAGAGACCGCAAGCGCCTCGCCGAGTTCCTCACGCAGCCGGGCGGCATCGCGCGGTGCGGCGACCTGCATGCCGGGCACGATGCCGAGCATCGACATGTCCCACATGCCGTTGTGGCTGGCACCGTCGTTGCCGGTGATGCCGGCCCGGTCGAGAACCATGGTGACGGGCAGCTCGTGCAGCGCCACGTCCATCATGATCTGGTCGAACGCCCGGTTCAGGAATGTCGAGTAGATGGCGACGACGGGGTGCATGCCGCCCATCGCCAGACCCGCGGCCGACGTCATCGCGTGCTGCTCGGCGATACCGACGTCGAAGAACCGGTCCGGGAAACGCTGCCGGAACGCCGACAGGCCCGTCGGCCCCGGCATGGCCGCGGTGATCGCGACGATGTCGCGCCGCTTGGTGGCCTGCTTGATCAGCTCCTCGGAGAACACCGACGTCCAGCCCAGCACCGACTCGGCCGTGGACCGCCCGGTGTGCGGGTCGATGATGCCGGTCGAGTGCATCTGCTCGGCTTCGTCGTTCTCCGCGTGCGAGTAACCCATGCCCTTGCGGGTGACGACGTGCACGATCACCGGCGCGTTGAACCCGCGGGCATGCCGCAGCGCCGCCTCGACGGCGTGCTCGTCGTGCCCGTCGATGGGCCCGACGTACTTGAGCCCCAGATCGGTGAACAGCGCCTGCGGTGCCAGCGCGTCCTTGATGCCGGCCTTGATGCTGTGCACGCACTGGTAGCAGAACTCGCCGACGACGGGCACGCCGCGCAGCGCGTGCTTGCCCCGCTCCAGCGCCTTCTCGTAGCCGGGCTGCAGGCGCAGTGCCGCGAAGTGGTCGGCCAGGCCGCCGATGGTCGGCGCGTAGCTGCGGCCGTTGTCGTTGACGACGATGACGATGGGCCGGTTCGCGGCCGCGATGTTGTTGAGCGCCTCCCAGCACATACCGCCGGTGAGCGCGCCGTCACCGACGACGGCGACGACGTGCCGGTTCCGGTAGCCGGAGAGTTCGAAGGCCTTGGCCAGGCCGTCAGCGTAGGACAGCGCGGTGCTGGCATGGCTCGACTCGACCCAGTCGTGTTCGCTCTCGGCGCGGCACGGGTAGCCGGACAGGCCGCCCTTCATGCGCAGGGTCTCGAAGTCCGGGCACCGTCCGGTCAGCATCTTGTGGACATAGGCCTGGTGACCGGTGTCGAAGATGATCGGGTCGTGCGGCGAATCGAAGACGCGGTGCAGGGCGAGCGTCAGCTCCACGACGCCCAGGTTGGGGCCCAGATGCCCGCCGGTGGCGGCCACCTTGTGCACCAGGAATTCCCTGATCTCGGCGGCAAGTTCCGTCAGCTGAGGCTGCGACAGGTGCGCCAGATCAGCTGGGCCGCGGACCTGTTCAAGCATTCCGACAGTCTACGCACGCACCCCGGGTAGAGCCGGTCAAGGCTGATAGATGTCCGGCACACCGTCACCGTCGTCGTCGGCGGTCTCACGTTCGTGGATGCGGCGGTAGGCGGCGTTGCGCGACAGCAGCACGACCGCGGCCAGCATCCCGGCGATCACCGACCCGGCAAGCACGCCGATCTTGGCATCGGCGCCGGTGGCCGTGCCGGTGCCGAACGCCAGCTCACCGATCAGCAGCGAGACCGTGAAGCCGATCCCGGCCAGCATCGCCACCCCGGCGACGTCCAGCCAGCCCAGGCCCTCGTCGAGTTCGGCGCCGGTGAATCGCGCCAGCAGGAATGTGGTGCTGAACACACCGATGGCTTTGCCGAACACCAACCCCAGCAGGACGCCGCCCGTCACCGGATGGGTGATCGCGTCCACCAGGCCGGGCCAGCCGCCGACGCTGACGCCCGCCGCGAAGAACGCGAAGACCGGCACCGCCACCCCGGCGGACAGCGGCCGCAGCGCGTGCTCGAACGTCTCGGCCGAGGCGTGCCTGCCCAGAACGGGTACCCCGAACCCGAGGAGCACGCCGGCCACCGTGGCATGGATGCCGCTCGCGTGCACCAGCGCCCAGGTCGCCACCGCCAGCGGCAACAGCAGCCACCAGTGCCGGATGCCGCGCTGCACGGCCGCGACGAACAACCCACCGGGGATGACGGCCAGCGCCAGCGCCGTGGGATTGAGGTGATCGGTGTAGAAGCACGCGATGACGATGATGGCCAGCAGGTCGTCGACCACGGCGAGCGTCAGCAGGAAGGTGCGCAGCGCGGTCGGCAGGTGCGTGGAGATGACGGCCAGCACGGCGAGGGCGAAGGCGATGTCGGTCGCGATCGGCACCGCCCAGCCGTCCAGATTCTCGGGGTGCCCCAGCGCCAGGTTGAGGCCCACGAAGATGGCGGCGGGCGCCAGCATGCCGCCGACGGCGGCGGCGATGGGCAGCGCCGCACGCGCCGGGTCCCGCAGGTCGCCCGCGACGAACTCGCGTTTGAGTTCGACGCCGACGACGAAGAAGAAGATCGCCAGGAGCCCGTCGGCCGCCCAGGCCGACAGGCTCAGGTGCAGATGCCACGAATCCGGGCCGACCGCGAATTCGGACAGTGCGCGATAGCTGTGCGCGGCAGGCGAATTGGCCCACACCAGGGCGACGCCCGCCGCCAGCAACAGCAGGATGCCGCCGACGGTCTCCTTGCGGAGGATTTCGGTGAACCGCTGGGCTTCGGGCCAGCTGCCCCGGGTCAGCAGGCGCCGGCGCGTGTTGCGGTTGGTCATCGGGACTCTCCTGGGCAGCGTTGAACGGCGCCGACCAGGCTTCCCGGCACACCTGCCCGCTAACCTACCGGGTCAGCAGCGCCACACACTCGACGTGGTGCGTCAGCGGGAACGAGTCGAAAACCCGCAGGTTCGCCACCTCGTAACCGTGTCCACGGTAGAGACCGATGTCGCGCGCGAAAGAGGCTGCCTCACAACCGATGTGGATCACGCGGGGCACCCCTGCAGCGGCCAGCTGATCGATGACCTCGTGTCCGGCGCCGGTCCGGGGCGGGTCCAGCACCGCGACGTCGGCCGCCACCCGCTGGGTGCCCAGCGCCCGGCGCACCGAATCGGTCAGCACCTCGACGCTGCCCAGGTCGCCCAGCGCGGCCCGGGCGGCGCGCGCCGATCCGCGCGACGTGTCGACCGTCAGCACGCGACCCGACTCCCCCACCGCGCCGGCCAGTGCCGCCGCGAAAACGCCTGCGCCGCCGTACAAATCCCATGCCGTCTGGCCCTCGGACAGCTCCGCCCACTCGGCGACCAGGGCACTGTAGGTGGTGGCGGCGTCACGATGGGACTGCCAGAACGCCGTCACGGGCACGCGCCATTCCCTATCGCCGACGCGCTGCACGGCCTCGTACTCACCCGAGACCACCTCGGTCAGGCCGCGTTTGGCGTTCTTGCCCGCGCCCTTCTTGCTGTGCGGAACGGACCGCACGACGTGCCGGTGTCCGGCGTCGTCGAGCACGACATGCAGGTGCGCGCCGGGCGGTTGCAACGGCAGATCGTCCAACATCCCGGCCGGCACCTGGGCACACGACAGGTCGGTCACCAGTTCGTCGCTGTGATACCGGTGGAACCCGGCGCGGCCGTCCGCGCCGACCTCCAGACGCACCCGGGTACGCCACCCGGTCGGGCCGACGGTGCCGACCTCTTCGGCGACGAGGTCGCCCGCCTCATAGCCGCCCAGGCGCGCCAGCTGATTGGCCACCACCTCGCCCTTGAGCCGCCGCGCCGCGGCGGGATCGACGAAAGCCAGGTCGCAGCAACCGGATCCCTGCGCACCGGCGATCGCGCACAGTGATGCCACCCGGTCGGGCGAAGACTCGAGCACCTCGACAGCGTCGGCGTGCCAGTACGACCCGCGCTCGGAGGTCACCTCGGCGCGCACCACCTCGCCCGGCAGGGCATGGCGGACGAAGATCACGCGGCCGTCGTGGCGCGCGACGCAGCTGCCACCGTTGGCCGGCGGGCCCACGGTCAGTGTTACTTCACTCACTCGATGATGCCTCGTCGGGTGTCACCGGGCGCCGAGCCCGGCGTCATGGTCACCTTCACGCGCTCGGACGAATTCAGCTGCCACGGAACGGAAGTCACCATCACATTCGGGATGAACAGCAGCCTGCCCTTGAGGCGCAGCGCGCTCTGGTTGTGCAGGATGTGCTCCCACCAGTGGCCCACCACATACTCCGGGATGAACACCGTCACGACGGTGCGCTTCGACTCGGCCGTGATGCGCTTGACGTAATCGAGGATGGGCCTGGTGATCTCGCGGTACGGCGAGGCGATGACCTTGAGCGGTACCGACACGTCGCTGTCTTCCCACTTGTGCACCAGCTCGCGGGTCTCGGCGTCGTCGACGCTGACGGTGATGGCCTCCAGGACATCCGGGCGGGTCGCCTTCGCGTAGGCCAGGGCCCGCAGCGTCGGCAGGTGCAGATTGGACACCAGCACGACGGCGTGGTTTCGGCTGGGCAGCACGACATCCTCGTCCGGCCCCGATTGGGAGCGCAGCTCCTGGGCGACGGTGTCGTAGTGCTTGTGGATCGCCTTCATGAGGACGAACAGCAGGCTCATCGCCAGGATCGCGATCCACGCGCCGGCCAGGAACTTCGTCACGATGACCACCAGCAGCACGGCGCCCGTGCAGATGAATCCGATGGTGTTGACGACCCGCGCGCGCTGCATGCGGCGACGCTCGGACGCTTCGGTCTCGGTGCGCAGCAACCGGTTCCAGTGCCGCACCATGCCGATCTGGCTCAGTGTGAACGACACGAACACGCCGACGATGTACAGCTGGATCAGCGCCGTGACCTCGGCGTTGAACGCCACCACGAAGGCGATGGCGGCGAACGCGAGGAACAGGATGCCGTTGGAGAACGCGAGCCGGTCACCGCGGGTGTGCAGCTGCCGCGGCAGGTAGCGGTCCTGCGCCAGGATCGAGCCCAGCACCGGGAAACCGTTGAACGCGGTGTTGGCGGCCAGCACCAGGATCAGCGCCGTGACACCGGCGATCAGATAGAGCCCCACCGGGAAGCCCTGGAACACCGCCTCGGCCAGCTGGGTGACGACCGTCTTCTGGTGGTAGTCGGCGGGCGCGCCCTCCAGCTGATCGACGCTGTCGGCCATCTTCAGGCCGATCTGCTTCGCCAGCACGATGATGCCCATGAACAACGACACCGCGATGGCGCCGAGCAGCAGCAGCGTCGTTGCGGCGTTGCGCGACTTGGGCTTCTGGAACGCCGGGACGCCGTTGCTGATGGCTTCCACACCCGTGAGGGCGGCACAGCCCGACGAGAACGCCCGGGCCACGAGGAAGACCATCGCGAAGCCCAGCACGTCGCCGTGCTCGGACTTGATGGTGAAACCGGCGGACTCGGCCCGCAGCGGGTGGCCCAGCACGAAGATCTGGATGAAGCCCCAGGCCAACATGATGTACATGCCGATCATGAAGGCGTAGGTGGGAATCGCGAAGGCAGTACCCGATTCCCGGATGCCGCGCAGGTTCAGCGACGCCAGGATCAGGATCGCCAGGACCGACAGCAACACCTTGTTCTGGGCGATGAACGGTACGGCCGACCCGATGTTGGACATCGCGGACGCCGTCGACACCGCGACCGTCAGGACATAGTCGACCAGCAGCGCGCTCGCCACCGTCAACCCCGCGGTGTGCCCGAGGTTGGTCGTGACCACTTCATAGTCGCCGCCACCGGACGGATAGGCATGCACGTTCTGCCGGTAACTGGCGATCACGATGAGCATGACTGCGGCCACCGCGAGACCGACCCAAGGCGCCATCGAATAGGCGGACAGACCGGCGACCGACAGCACCAGGAAGATTTCCTCCGGCGCGTAGGCCACCGACGACAGCGCATCCGACGCGAACACCGGAAGAGCGATACGTTTGGGCAGCAACGTGTGGGCGAGCTTGTCGCTTCGGAAGGGTCGGCCGAGGACCAACCGGCGCGTCGCGGTCGAAAGCTTGGACACGAGAGCCAAGGGTAAGCCCCAAGGGCCCGGGTTGTAGCGTTCGGACTGAGCTGAGGCATGAAATTCGCTTCAGGGCCGGCTTCCGGCCCAGAAAGGATCGGCTGGTGCGAGTAGTCGTGATGGGCTGCGGCCGCGTTGGCGCATCGCTGGCGGACGGATTGGCCCGCATCGGCCATGAGGTCGCCGTGATCGACCGGGACAAGACGGCGTTCCACCGGCTGTCCCCGGAATTCCCCGGAGAACGCGTGCTGGGCATGGGTTTTGACCGGGATGTGCTGGAGCGAGCCGGTATCGAAGAGGCCGGTGCCTTCGCCGCGGTGTCCTCCGGTGACAACTCGAACATCATCTCGGCGCGCGTCGCGCGCGAGACGTTCGGTGTGCAGCGCGTCGTGGCGCGTATCTATGACGCCAAGCGCGCGGCGGTGTACGAGCGTCTGGGCATCCCGACCATCGCGACGGTGCCGTGGACCACCGACCGGTTGCTGAATCTGCTGACCCGCGAGACCGAGACCACCAAGTGGCGCGATCCGTCGGGCAACGTCGGCGTCACCGAACTGTCCCTGCACGAGGACTGGGTCGGCTACCGCGTCACCGCGCTGGAAGGCGCGACCGGCGGCCGCGTCGCGTTCCTCATCCGGTTCGGCAGCGGCGTGCTGCCCGACGCCAAGACCGTCATCCAGGCCGGCGATCAGGTGTACATGGCCGCGGTGTCGGGCCGTGTCGCCGAAGCCATCGCCATCGCATCACTGCCGCCCGGCGACGACGTCGAAAGCCACTAGGAGCGCACATGAAGGTCGCAATCGCGGGCGCCGGCGCCGTCGGCCGCTCCATCGCGCGGGAACTGGTCGATCACCACGAGGTGACGCTGCTGGAACGCAATCCGGACCACATCGACGTCGACGCCGTCCCCGCGGCGCAGTGGCGCCTCGGCGACGCCTGCGAGATCTCGCTGCTCGAGTCCGTCAAGCTGCATGAGTTCGACGTCGTCATCGCCGCCACCGGCGACGACAAGGCCAACGTGGTGGTGAGCCTGCTCGCCAAGACCGAGTTCGCGGTCCCCCGCGTCGTGGCCCGCGTCAACGATCCGCGCAACGAGTGGCTGTTCGACGACAGCTGGGGCGTCGACGTCGCCGTGTCGACGCCGCGCATGCTGGCGTCGCTGGTCGAAGAAGCCGTGTCGGTGGGCGACCTGGTCCGCCTGATGAGCTTCCGCAAGGGCCAGGCCAACCTGGTCGAGATCACGCTGCCCGACGACACGCCGTGGGGCGGCAAGGCCGTCAAGCGCCTCCAACTGCCCCGGGATGCCACGTTGGTGACCATCCTGCGCGGCCCGCGCGTCATCGTCCCCGAATCGGACGAGCCGCTCGAGGGCGGCGACGAACTGCTGTTCGTGGCGGTGGCCGAGGTCGAGCAGGAGCTGCGCAACCAGGTGCTGAATCCGGGCTAAGCCTCGGTGACGTGATGCTCCGCGTCCCGGATGGCCTTCTGGGCCGTCCGGATGGCCAGGTAGGACGCCAGCGCGGCGACCGCGGTGAGTGGCCAGCCCATGGCGATCCGGGCCACGCCGAGCAGACCCGTCTGGTCCAGTCCGTACAGGTGGTTCTGGACCAGGAACCGCGCCGCGAACACCAGCGCCCACACCGCGGTCGCGATGTCGAACGCCAGCACCGCCCGCCGGATGCCGCGCCAGCTGCGGTCGTGTCCCGTGACCCAGCTCCAGCCGTAGCCGACCAGGGGGCGCCGGATGAGGATCGAGATCGCGAACACCCCGGCATAGATCAGCGATGACCAGATGCCAAGCAGGAAATAGCCTTTCGAGGCGCCGATCATGTAGGCGATCAGTGCGCTGATCCCGACGCCGATGAAGCCGGACACCGCCGGCTGCACGGATTCGCGGCGCACCAGGCGCCAGATCAGGACCAGGCCGGCGACGCCGAGCGCTGCGTAGATCGCGGCAGTCAGCCCGAAGAAACTGGAGATGGGAACGAAAACGAGGACCGGCAGGGACGAATAGATGAGGCCGCTGAGGCCGCCCATCTGCTCCAGCAGGACATGCGCCGTGAGTTTGGCGTCACTGTCGTCCTGCTGGGCCTCGATGTCGGCTTCGGCCTGCTCGCTGTCCGCGGTCCCCTTGTCGGGGAACGTCACTTCTGAATCTCGTAATGCGGGTTGTAGATCGCTTTGGCCCCGCTGTCCAAGTTGCCCAGCCGTCCGTGCACGCGCAGGGTGCGCCCGGATTCGATGCCTGGGATGCGCCGCTGACCCAACCAGACCAGCGTGACCGTGTCGGTGCCGTCGAACAGCTCGGCTCGCACGCCGCCCGAACAGCCCTTGCCGTTGGTCTCGACACACCGCAGCGTGCCGACCATCGTCACTTCCTGTCCGCGCGTGCAGTCCACCGCTCGCATGGCGCCGGTGTTCAGGGCCTCGTCGTTCAGCTCCTGGACATCGCTCTGTTCGAGGTCCTCGGTAAGCCGCCGGGTGAGTCGGCGTAAATAGCCTTCCGCCGTAGCCATGGTCTCTCCTGAGACTTGCTGCGAATCCACCGTGGACCCGCTATCTAACCAACGTCACGCTAGACCTCTTGGTTCCGATTTGCCATTTCGGCACGGGATATATCTTCGTTATCCCGCTCACTGGACGGCACACCCCGCCCGACCCCCTTGCGAGCGCCGTTCCGGCCGCCGGGCACCATCGAGGGATGACGGCCAACTTGCAAGGGATGACCGCGGTACTGCTGCCCGGCACGGGATCGGACGACGACTACATCCGCCGGGCCTTCGGCGGCGCCCTGCTCGAAGCGGGTGCCGTCGTGATCGCCCCGCGGCCGCTCCCGGGCGACCTGATCGGCGGTTATGTCGAAGCGCTCGACGCCGCCGCGCAGCACGGCCCCATCATCGTCGGCGGTGTATCGCTGGGCGCCGCGGTCGCCACGAACTGGGCGCTCAAGCATCCCGAACAGTGCATCGCCGTGCTGGCCGCACTGCCCGCCTGGACGGGTGATTCCGACGGCGCACCGGCCGCCCAGGCCGCCCGCTACTCGGCACAGCAGCTGCGCGAGATCGGGCTGGATGCGGCCGTGGCCGGCATGCGGGCGGGCAGCCCGGCCTGGCTCGCGGACGAATTGACACGGTCGTGGACGGCACAGTGGCCCGGCCTGCCCGACGCGATGGAAGAGGCGGCGGGTTATGGCGGGCCGACCCGCGAACAGCTCGCCGAGCTGCAGGTGCCGATGGGTGTCGCCGGGGCGGTGGACGACGCCGTGCACCCCGTCGCGGTCGCCGCCGAATGGGCCGTGGCGGCCCCCAGGGCCGCGCTGCGGACCGTCACCCTCGATGCGATGGGCGAAGAGCCGACGGTGCTCGGCGACGCCTGCGTGGCGGCGTTGCGGGAGGCCGTCAGCCTCCTGTGATGGTGCCCATCTGCTGGGTGCGCAGCTGCTGCATGGCCGAGCCCTGCTCACTGCGGCGAGCATCAGGCTCCCCTTCGGGCTGCTGTCCCTGCATGTGCTGCTGCAGCTGCTCGAGCGCCTGCTGAGCCTGCTCCATCTGCTGCTGCGCCATCTGCTGGGCGGCGGCCCGCAGCTGCTCCAGCAGCGGCTCGGACAGCTGCACCGGCAGCGGGCTGCGGACCGGCAGCGGGGTTTCACCACGACGAACCACGGTGTCCGCCAACGAGGTTCGCGCCTCGTCGGCGATGGCGTCGATGGTCTCCTCGGTGCCGACGACGACACAGCGCACCATCCACCGGTAGCCGTCGGTCCCGATGAAACGCATCACGACCTGCGGCTGGCCGGGCTGCGGCACCGGCAGGCCCACGACCTCCCGGCCCCACGGCCCGTCTTCGATGCGCGCCTCCGCGTTGTCGTTGCGCAGCGATTCGGCCAGTTCCGCAGCGATCTCACGCCACAGCCCGCCGGTCTTGGGTGCGGCGTACGCGGCCACGGAGAACCGCCCGTTGGGCGTCATGATCCAGACGGCGTTCGGCACGCCCTGCTCGTTGACCTCGACGTTGAGCTGCGAACCGTCGGGCACCGGGACGAGCACGCCACCCAGGTCCAGGCGGGCCGCCTCGGCGTCGGCCGGGTCGTCGAAGTCCTCGATGTCGAAGGGGCCGTCTTCTTCGGGGTTGAACTCGAATGCCATCACAAACTCGCATGTCCGCCGGAGGAACCGTGGCCGCCCGCGCCACGTGAGGTGTCAGCCAGCCCCGCCTCGTCGAACGACGTGACCTCGACCAGCTCGGGCAACTCGACCCGCTGCACGAGCAGCTGCGCGATCCGGTCACCGCGTTTCACGATGATGGGCTCGCTGGGGTCGAGGTTGATGAGCGCCACCTTGATCTCACCGCGGTACCCGGCGTCGACGGTCCCGGGCGCGTTGACGATCGAAAGGCCAACGCGGATGGCCAATCCCGATCGCGGATGCACCAGGCCGACCATGCCGTGCGGAATCGCGACGGCGATCCCCGTCGGCACCAATTCGCGCTGACCGGGGGCCAGTTCGAGGTCGATCGCGCTGAACAGATCGACGCCGGCATCGCCGTCGTGAGCACGGGCCGGCATCGGCAGATCCCGGTCCAACCGAACTACCGCCAGAGAGGTGGACACGACCGCACAGACTACCCTTGGCCGCGTGTCAGACACGCGAGCAGCCACCCAAACCGTCCGCTATCGGGAGCGGTTGACGGTGCCTTTGTGGTGGTGGTTACCGGGTTTCGGGCTGGCGGCCCTGATCGCGCTGGAAGTGGTGCAAGGCGTGTCGGGCGTGCCGGCCTGGGCGCCGTTCGCCGTGCTGCTGCCGGTCGCCGCGGCGACGCTGGTGTGGATGGGGCGCATCGAGCTGCGGGTGGTGAGCACCGGCACCGGGCCGGATGCCGAGACCGAGCTGTGGGTGGGACCGGCGCACATCCCGACGAGCGTCATCTCCCGGTCGGCCGAGGTGCCGCGCTCGGCGAAGTCGGCGGCGCTGGGACGCCAACTGGATCCGGCGGCGTACGTCGTGCACCGGGCCTGGGTCGGGCCGCTGATCCTCGTGGTGCTCGACGATCCGGATGACCCCACGCCGTACTGGCTGGTGAGCACCCGTCATCCCGACCGGGTGCTGGCGGCACTGCAGGGCCGCTAGCAGCCCCATAAGACGCCCAATGGCCGGTCCCCGCACGCATTCGTGCGAGACCGGCCACTGACGTGAACGTGAATCCTCAGGCGGCGCAGTCGGTGCAGATCATCACGCCGTTCTTCTCGCTGGCGAGACGGCTGCGGTGTTGCACCAGGAAACAGCTCGAGCAGGTGAACTCATCGGCCTGCTTGGGCACCACGCGGACCGAGAGTTCCTCGCCCGACAGGTCAGCGCCGGGCAACTCGAAGTTCTCGGCCGAGTCGGTCTCATCGACGTCGACGACGGCGGACTGTGCTTCGTTGCGCCGTGCTTTCAGCTCCTCCAGAGAGTCCTCGGACACCTCGTCAGTCTCAGAACGCCGCGGGGCGTCGTAATCGGTAGCCATGGTCATCCCCTCCGTTACCTTGCAGCAGAGCTTTGTACCAGCGTCGAACGCTTCCGCCAAACGATTCGTGCCCGAAAAGCGCGCCGACTATATGTGATTTGCATCACATAAGCAAGAGGTGGTCGGCAATCATGCAGGGTGCGGTGCATCTAGAGTGCTCATGTGGTCGCACAAATCACCGAGGGCACGGCCTTCGACAAGCACGGTCGGCCGTTCCGCCGCCGCAACTACGTGCCCGCCGCCGTGCTGTTCGCGGTGCTGGCCGTGGCGACGCTCATCGCGTGGCTCGTCGTCGCGAACCAGCCCGCCGAAATCCACCAGGCGATCACCTGCAATCCCCCACCCGCGCCCACCGAGCCGAACCAGCCGAAGCTCGGCGACGAGGTGTCGCAGTCCTCGATGGTCAATGTGGTGCCGGCCAAGCTCGCCGACACCAAGATCAAGGTGCTCAACGCCAGCGGCCAGGGCGGCCAGGCCAGCGAGGTCGCCGGTGAGCTGCGCGACCTCGGATTCGGCCAGCCGGCCGCGAGCAACGACCCGGTGTACGCCAGCACCCGCATGGAATGCCAGGGCCAGATCCGGTTCGGCCCGGCCGGTAAGTCCGCGGCCGCCGCGCTGTGGCTGGTGGCGCCGTGCACCCAGCTGTTCCAGGACCAGCGCCCCGACGACTCCGTCGACCTCGCGATCGGCACCGAGTTCAACGAACTCGCCCACAGTGACGACATCGAGGCCATGCTGGCCAGCCTGAAGCCGGACGCCACCCAGCCGGCCGACACCTCGCTGCTGCCGAAGATCCACAGCGGGACCTGCTAGCTAGCGGTAGCCGACCCGCTCCAGATGCCCGGTCAGCGCTGCGGCCACGCCGGGCGCCGCGGCGATGACCAGATCGTCGTCGTCCATACCCGGCGTGGGCAGCCGCACGACCGCACCCGCCTCCTCGGCGACCAGGGCCGCGGCCGCCCAATCCCACACGTGCACACCGGATTCGAAATACGCGTCGAGCCGGCCGGCGGCCACCATGCACAGATCCAGGGCGCACGACCCGACCCGGCGGATGTCCCGCACCTCGGCCAGCAGCTCGGCCACCGCGCCGGCCTGCTGCCGCCGCCGCTCCCGCGCGTAGGCGAACCCGGTCGCCACCAGCGCCATCGGGAGCTCGTCGATGACGTTGCAGCGCAAGGTCTCCCGCACCCCGTCCCGCGTCACCTCGGCCCCGTGGCCGCGCGCGGCCGAGAACACCTCTCCGGTGGCGGCGTTGGCCACCGCACCGGCGACGGACACGCCGTCGATCTGCACCCCGACCGACACCGCGTAGGCGCCCAGCCCGTACATGAAGTTCACGGTGCCGTCGATGGGGTCGAGCACCCACACCGGCACGCCGGCGGGCGCCCGCGCCGCGCCACCCTCCTCCTCGCCCAGGATCGCGTCGTCCGGTCGCAGCACCGCCAGGCGCTCGCGCAGCAGCCGCTCGGTCTCGGTGTCGACGACGGTCACCGGATCGGTCGGGCTGCTCTTGGTGCGCACCGCGCCGTCGTCCTGCTGCGCACCGGCGAAAACCTCGGCGCGCCGCCGGCGGACGAAGGCGGCGGCCTCGGTCGCCAACTGCTCGGCGAGTGCGCGCAGTGCAGCAGGTGCGGTGCCACTTCCGGGTTCGCGTGCTGTCATGACACCTATCGCAGCACACGCGGTTAGGGTGTGGGTCGCGCCCTCTTGCCCACCCCCTCCAAGGAGTGCAGATGACCGAGACGCCCACCGCCGCGACCGACGCCTCACAGCATCGAGCGCTGGGGATCGATGTCGGCGGCAGCGGCGTCAAAGGCGGCATCGTCGACCTCGACACCGGCCAGCTGATCGGCGAGCGCTTCCGCCTCCCCACCCCGCAGCCGGCGACGCCGGAAGCCGTGTCGGAGACCGTGGCCGCCGTCGTGCGTGAGTTCGGCTGGACCGGACCACTGGGCGTCACGTATCCGGGCGTGGTGACCGAGGGCATCGTGCGGACCGCGGCCAACGTCGACAGCAGCTGGATCGGCACCAACGTGCGGGACATGTTCGCGTCGCGGCTGGACGGCCAGGACGTGACGGTGCTCAACGACGCGGACGCGGCCGGACTGGCCGAGGAGAAGTTCGGCGCGGGCCGCGAGGTGAGCGGACTGGTCGTGCTGCTGACGTTCGGCACGGGCATCGGCTCGGCGGTGATCTACGACGGGGTTCTGTTGCCCAACACGGAGTTCGGGCACATCGAGGTCGGCGGCAAGGAGGCCGAGCACCGGGCCGCGTCGTCGGTCAAGGAACGCAAGGACTGGTCGTACGAGCGCTGGACCGAGGAGGTGACCAAGGTGCTGGTGGCGGTCGAGAACGCCATCTGGCCGGACCTGTTCATCGTTGGCGGCGGCATCAGCAAGAAGGCCGACAAGTGGGTGCCACTGCTGAAGAACCGCACCCCGGTGGTCGCCGCGACGCTGCAGAATTCGGCCGGCATCGTCGGCGCCGCGATGGCCGCCGACGGCGCCTTGCATCGCCATTGACCGGCCGTTGACGGCCGCCAACGCTCCGAGACCGGCGCTGATACGGCTTCTGGCCACTATGTCGTTACAATGGTCAACGGCGGCCGCCTGAACGGATAGCGGTGATCATCCGATCGAAGATCGACGCCAATATTCGACAGCCGACGCTTTTCGGTGGCGCATGCCCACGCCACCGTTGTACGAAAGACCGAAAGGGTGGCCGTGGTAGCGACCAAAGCCAGCGAGACAGCCGACGAGCCGGTGAAGCGCACCACCAAAGCCCCCGCGAAGAAGGCCGCCGCCAAGGCTGCGCCGGCCAAGCGTGCCGCCAAGGCACCCGCGAAGAAGGCCGCCGCGAAGGCGCCCGCCAAGCGCGCGGCGAAGGCCGCCACCAAGCCCGAGGACGGTGGCGTCGCTGACGACGTGACCGATGTCGACGACCTCGCCGTCGAACCCGACGAGATCGACGTCGACGACGCCGACCTGGAACTCGACGACGACCTCGAGGCCGACGACGACGTCAGTGACGATGACGACGAGGATGACGCCGAAGAAGGCGAGTCCGAAGCCGAAGCCAACACCGAAGGCACCAAGGCCGCGCCGAAGGCCGCCGACGGCGACGACGCCGACGAGCCGTCCGAGAAGGACAAGGCCTCCGGCGACTTCGTCTGGGACGAGGAAGAGTCCGAGGCGCTGCGGCAGGCCCGCAAGGATGCCGAGCTCACCGCGTCCGCCGACTCGGTGCGTGCCTACCTCAAGCAGATCGGCAAGGTCGCGCTGCTGAACGCCGAGGAGGAGGTCGAGCTCGCCAAGCGCATCGAAGCCGGCCTGTACGCCACGCAGCTGATGTCCGAGCTGATGGAGAAGGGCGAGAAGCTGCCCGCCGCCCAGCGTCGCGACATGCAGTGGATCTGCCGCGACGGCGATCGCGCCAAGAACCACCTGCTGGAAGCCAACCTGCGTCTGGTGGTGTCGCTGGCCAAGCGCTACACCGGCCGCGGCATGGCGTTCCTCGACCTCATCCAGGAAGGCAACCTGGGCCTGATCCGCGCGGTCGAGAAGTTCGACTACACCAAGGGCTACAAGTTCTCGACGTACGCCACCTGGTGGATCCGTCAGGCCATCACCCGCGCCATGGCCGACCAGGCCCGCACCATCCGTATCCCGGTGCACATGGTCGAGGTCATCAACAAGCTCGGCCGCATCCAGCGTGAGCTGCTGCAGGACCTGGGTCGCGAACCCACGCCCGAAGAGCTCGCCAAGGAAATGGACATCACGCCGGAGAAGGTGCTGGAAATCCAGCAGTACGCGCGTGAGCCCATCTCGCTGGACCAGACCATCGGTGACGAGGGCGACAGCCAGCTCGGTGACTTCATCGAGGACAGCGAGGCCGTCGTGGCTGTGGACGCCGTGTCGTTCACGCTGCTGCAGGACCAGCTGCAGTCGGTGCTGGAGACCCTGTCCGAGCGCGAGGCCGGCGTCGTCCGCCTGCGGTTCGGGCTGACCGACGGCCAGCCGCGCACGCTGGACGAAATCGGCCAGGTCTACGGCGTCACCCGTGAGCGCATCCGCCAGATCGAGTCCAAGACCATGAGCAAGCTGCGGCACCCGTCGCGCTCGCAGGTTCTGCGCGACTACCTGGACTAGTCCCCCGCTTCAACGACGACTGCCCCGAAACTCCGGTTTCGGGGCAGTCGTCGTCTGCGTGGGTTCCAGCGGCCGCGTGCGCGACACCCCCGAAAAACCGGAAGCGGGAAAAGTCCTGTGTGTGAAAGGCTTTCGTGCATGCCGATCTCGCAGCACCCGCTGGGCCAGGCCATGCTGGACGTCTCGTCCGAATGCTTCGCCGCGATGGCCGACATCCTCACCGTGCTCGGTGACGACCTCGCCAACCGCCGGCCCGACCTGCCCGGTGCGAACAGCTGCTACGCCATCGTCAACCACTGCATCGGTGTGGTCGACTACTGGGCCGGCTCTTTCATTGCCGGACAACGCATCCCGCGCGACCGCGACAGCGAGTTCACCGCCACCGGGCCGGTCGACGAGCTGCTGGCACGGCTGACGGCCCTGCAGCAGCGCTTCCCCGGCTGGGTCGAGGTGGCGGTCACCGAGGGCATCCGGGACCGCGAGCTGGCCGACGGGGTGCGCGGCGGCACCACGCGCGCCTCGGTGCTGGCCACGGCGAGCCCGGAGTGGACGCTGCTGCACATCCTGCACGACATCGCGCAGCACGTCGGGCACATGGAGATCACCAGAGACCTGCTGCTGGCCGCCCGCTCGAACAGCTGACACGAATCGGCCCCCTCCTCCGCGGAGCAGGGGGCCGATCGCGCGACGGTGACCGTCAGTCGGTGCCGGCCGCGCCGGCAGTGGCGTGCGCCTTGGCCGCGTCGGCCTTGGCGGCCGCCTTCTCGGCAGCCGCGGCCTTCTTGGCGTCGGCCTTGGCCTTGGCTGCCGCCTTCTTCTCCTCTGCCTTGGCCTTGGCAGCGGCCTTCTTGGCTTCGGCCGCAGCCTTCTTCGCCTCGGCCTTGGCCTTGGCGGCCTCGGCCTTGGTGGGCCCGTCGACCTTGGCCTGGTCGGCCTGTTTGTCGTCGGCCTTGGCGTTCGCGTCGACCTTCACCGCGTCGCCCTTGACCTCCGCAGGCTTGACCTCGGCAGCCTTGGCATCGGAAGCCGGAGCGTCCGCCACCTTGGCCGGCGAGTCGCCCGCCTGCGCCGCGGCCGGGGCCTTGGCCGCAACCGGAGCCGGAGCCGGACCCGAGAACGCGGCCGGCGACACCGCTGCACCCGAGTGCGCAGCCGGAGCCTCGGTGCCGGCCGCAGGCGCCGGCGGGTGCAGCTTCTTCTGCAGGTTGTCGATGGCCGTGGTGACCCCGCCGATGACCTGGGCATTGATGGCGCGCGCGAACTTGGCCGTCGAGAACAGCGCGTCGGCCGCACCATGGTTGATCGCGGTCAGGATCTTGCCGACGTCACCGGTCTTGAACGCCGTGGCGACGTCCTGCACCACACCGCCGAGCTGACGGGTCAGGGTGCGGACCTGCGTCAGCACCTGCTCGATCGGGCCCTTCTGCATGCCGGCGATCTCGACGCCGTTCCAGTTCACCAGGTTCCAGCCGTCCTCGGGGTTGCCCTCGACGACGACGTAGTTGGTGTTGGACAACGGATGCTGGGTGAACAGCATGATCTTCTGCTCGACGCTCAAATTCTTGGCGTTCATCATCGTCCAGATCATGATGGTGCCGCCGTGCGAGAACACCGCCGCATTGCGGTCGCCGTTGTCGTAGATCGTCTGCAGCGCACCGTTGACACGGTCCTGGAACTGATGTCCGTTGAGGCCCGTGGTGCTACCCGGTGCGCTCGGGATGAACGCGTCCAGGTTCGGGGTGATCGGGTTGAAGCTGACGTTCGGCGGCGGGGTCACCGACAGACCCGCCCACGCCAGCGGAGCCGTCAGGTAGCCGAACAGCGCTGCCCGTTCGGGCGTGCCCTCGTACATGCCGGCTTCGATCTCCTGGATGCCCGGCAACACCGTGATCGGCAGACCCAGATACTGCGACATGGGCACGGCCGTCTGCTGCGTCCGGACCATCGTCGAGGCGTAGATCGCGTCGTAGTTGTTGTCGCCGAGTTTGGCCGCGATGTCCTTGGCCTGCTGCTGGCCGAGGTCGGTCAGCGTCGGCCCGGGTGTCGAGGTGTCACCGACCCCCGACAGGTTGCCGTACGACTGACCGTGCCGGATGAACGTGATCGTCATGTTCTCGGCTGCCCATGCCGGCAGCGCCGACATGACCAGAAGGGCGCCCGCGGTCAGAGCGACACCGAGTCCCTTCAGCCCACGCGCGCGACGACGATGTCCCGCGCCTGAATTTGTGTGGTTAATGATGTCCTCACTGTCTCGGGGGGATATTTACCCGCGCGACAGTGCCAGCCCGGTAATGGTGATACAGGCCACAATCCCGGCCAGTGGACAGGTTTCGTCACAATTGACGAAACCTCGACGACGCAAATCGGCCCCCTTCCCGAGGGAGAAGGGGGCCGATCTGTGGTTACCCGACAGCGAGCTGTCAGTCGGTGCTTCCAGCGCTTGCGCCGGCAGTGGCCTTCGCAGACTCTGCCTTGGCCTTCGCCTCGGCCTTCTTGGCCTCGGCGGCAGCCTTCTTGGCGTCAGCCTTGGCCTTGGCCTCCGCCTTCTTGGCCTCGGCGGCAGCCTTCTTCTCCTCGGCCTTGGCCTTGGCAGCGGCCTTCTTGGCCTCGGCCGCAGCCTTCTTGGCGTCAGCCTTGGCCTTGGCCTCGTCGGCCTTGGTCTGGCCCTCCGCCTTGGCGGCATCGGCGTCGGCCTTGGCGTCGTCAGCCTTGGCCTGCCCCTCCGCCTTGGCGGCGTCGGCGTCGGCCTTGGCCGCCTCGGCCTTGACCTGACCGTCAACCTTGTTGTCCGACGCCGGAGCGTCCGCCACCTTGGCCGGCGAGTCGCCCGCCTGCGCCGCGGCCGGAGCCTTGGCCGCAACCGGAGCCGGAGCCGAGAACGCGGCCGGCGAGACCGCAGCACCCGAGGTCGGGGCGGTGGTCTGCGTGCCCGCAGCCGGAGCCGGCGGGGCCAGCTTCTTCTGCAGGTTGTCGATGGCCGTGGTGACCCCGCCGATGACCTGGGCGTTGATGGCCCGGACGAACTTGGCCGTCGAGAACAGCGCGTCCGCGGCACCGTGGTTGATCGCGGTCAGGATCTTGCCGACGTTGCCGGTCTGGAACGCCGCGGCGACGTCCTGCACCACCGAGTTGAGCTGACGCGACAGCGTGCGGACCTGCGTCAGCACGTTCTCGATCGGGCCCTTCTGCATGCCGGCGATCTTGACGCCGTTCCACTCGACCAGGTTCCAGCCGTCCTCGGGGTTGCCCTCGACGACGACAACGCCCGTGTTACCCAGCGGATGCTGGGTGAACAGCATGATCTTCTGTTCGGCGCTCAGGTTCTTGGCGTTCATCATCGTCCAGATCATGATGGTGCCGCCGTGCGAGAACACCGCTGCGTTGCGGTCGCCGTTGTCGTAGATCGTCTGCAACGCGCCGTTGACCCGGTCCTCGAACTGGTGACCGTTCAGACCGGTGGTCGGATCGGCCGCGGACGGGATGAACGCGTCCAGGTTCGGGGTGGTCGGGTTGAAGGCGATGTTCGGCGGCGGCGTCACGGTGATGCCCGCCCACGCCAGCGGTGCCGTCAGGTAGCCGAAGATGCCCGCGCGCTCCGGGGTGCCTTCGTACTTGCCGGCTTCGATCTCCCGCAGACCCGGCAACACCTGGATCGGCAGACCGAGGTACTGCGACAACGGCGTCGCCGTCTGCTGCGTCCGAACCATCGTGGACGCGTAGATGGCATCGAAGTTCCGGTCGCCCAGCTTGGCCGCGATGTCCTTGGCCTGCTGCTGACCGTCCGGCGTCAGTACCGGGCCCGGCACCTGAGTGTCGATGTTGCCCGACGTATTGCCGTACGACTGACCGTGCCGGATGAACGTGATCGTCATGTTCTCGGCCGCCCATGCCGGCAGCGCCGACATGACTAGAAGGGCGCTCGCCGTCAGTGCGACACCGAGTCCCTTCAGTCCTCTTGCGCGACGGCGCTTACCCGTCGCGTCTTCAGAATTCGTGTGGTTGATCATGTCCTCACCGTGTCGGGGATATTTACGCGCGCGATCGTGTCAATCCCCGGACGGTGACTCGGGCCACAATCCCGATGAGTGGACAGATTTCTCACAGTGTCGTTCATTTTCCGTTAACCAACGGCGCCGGCCCCGAAATTTGCCGGCAGAACAGGGAAAACGCCCTCGGCATCAGGCCGGTAGGGCACGGTGCGCGTCACCGCGCCGGCGGGCAGGGCACCGTACAGATGCGGGAAGAGCATCGAGGCCGGATCCGTAGGCACCCCGGGCTCCCAGCGAACCGGCGACCCGAGCAGGTCCGGGTCACAGACCAAGAGCAGCAGGTCGGACTGCCCGCGGTAGAGCCGATTGGCCGGCAGGTGGACCTGTTCCGGAGCCGACAGGTGCACGAACCCCACCTCGTCGAGTGAGGGTGGTCTGAGCTCGCCATCGAACTGGGCACGCGCCCAATCCGTTTCACTACACAGATGGACCAGGACTGTGGGCGCGGCGATCATGCGGTCAGCCTGCCGCGCCCGCAACTCCAGCGATAGGTGAGACACGACACACCCGTGAACACCTGGGGAACAACGCTGGAATCCAAATCGTCTGAGAGAGTAGAGATGTGTAACCGGCAAAGCGCCCAGGCGGCGACGAGCAGAAGGAGGCGCCATGAACGCAACTCTGACGGGCCCGGCACTGACACGGGCCGACCGCTGTGACCGGTGCGGCGCTGCCGCCCGCGTTCGCGCTACCCTGCCGTCCGGCATGGAGCTCCTGTTCTGCCAGCACCACGCCAACGAGCACGAATCCAAGCTGGTCGAGCTGGCCGCTGTGCTGGTGGTCAGCGCCGAGACCGAGTGACCCGCCGGTCACCTCAAATACGGTCCTGATGGGATCTCTTCGGTAATGCTGGTCTGGTCATGAACGACCAGACGAAGCCGATCAAGCCGACACGTCACCACGTGTTACGGGTCATCCGACGCGCACTGTCGAAAAGCTGGGACGACTCGATCTTTTCCGAGTCGGCTCAGGCTGCGTTCTGGTCGGCACTGTCCCTACCGCCCTTGCTGCTGGGCATGCTGGGCAGCTTGGCGTACGTGGCGCCGTTGTTCGGCCCCGAGACGCTGCCGATGATCCAGGAACAACTGATCGGGACGGCGAAGAACTTCTTCTCGCCGAACGTGATCAACGAGATCATCCAACCCACGGTGCGCGACATCGCCGTGGGCGCCCGCGGCGAGGTGGTGTCCCTCGGGTTCGTCATCTCGCTGTGGGCGGGCTCGTCCGCGATCTCGGCATTCGTCGACGCGGTCGTCGAGGCCCATGATCAGACGCCGTTGCGCCACCCGGTGCGGCAGCGTTTCTACGCGCTCGGGCTGTATCTCGTGATGCTGCTGTTCGTGATCGCGACGGCCCCGGTGGCCGCCATCGGACCGATGAAGATCGCCCAGCACATTCCCCAGACGTGGTCCAACGCGATGAAGTACGGGTACTGGCCCGCGCTACTGCTGGGCATCGTGCTGGCCGTGACCGTGCTGTATCGCGTTGCGCTGCCCCAACCGCTGCCGACCCATCGGCTGCTGTTCGGCGCGGTGCTGGCGACCGTGGTCTTCGTGGTGGCGACGGTGGGCCTGCGGTTCTATCTGACCTGGATCACCGCGACCGGCTACACCTACGGCGCGCTCGCGACGCCGATCGCGTTCCTCCTGTTCGCCTTCGCGCTGGGATTCGCCATCATGATCGGCGCCGAACTCAACGCGGCGATCCAGGAGGAATGGCCGGCGCCGGACACCCACGCCCGGCGCCTGCGCGAATGGCTCGAAGAAAAAGCCGAGACCCTCACGGGCGATCAGCCCACCGATCAACCAGCCGAGCGGGTGGCCGAGCCGCCGGCCTGACCGGTTGCGGCTATTTCTTCATCTGTTCGTAGATGCGCTTGCAATCCGGGCACACGGGCGACCCGGGCTTGGGTGACTTGGTCACCGGGAACACCTCGCCGCACAGCGCGACGACATGGGTGCCCATGACGGCACTCTCGGCGATCTTGTCCTTCTTGACGTAGTGGAAGTGCTTAGGTCGGTCGTCGTCCGTACCGTCGTCGACCTGTTCATCGGAATCGGTGCGTTCGAGGGTGTCGGTCTGCATGGATTCATTGTGGCACCTCAGGCGAACCGGTCGCGGCGGCACTGAGCCAGATGTGGGACAGTGGAGCTATGAAACACGGCCCTGAGCTGAGTTTCGACGACGACGGTCGGCCGGTCCTCATCACTCGCGCAGCACCCGCCTATGAGGAGCAGCACCGCGCGCGCGTCCGTCGCTACCTCACCATCATGTCGTTCCGCGTGCCGGCGCTGTTGCTGGCCGCACTGGCCTACAGCATCTGGCACAACGGCCTGATCTCGCTGGGCATCCTGATCGCATCCATTCCCCTGCCGTGGATCGCGGTGCTGATCGCCAACGACCGCCCACCGCGCACCGCGCAGGAACCGCGCCGCTACGACGCGGCCCGCCGGGCGCCGATGTTCCCCACTGCCGAGCGGCCCGCGATCGAGGACCGGCACCCCGTCATCGACGGGGATATCGAGTCTTGACCTCTACCTGAGTTTCCTTCTTTCTCCTTTCTAAGGACATTCTCAGGTCGACCTCGAAAAACCGCTGGTCAGAGGCCATGAGCCAAGAGGGCCTCGGGAACTTCTCCTGCCGCTGGGGCGTTGAAGCAAGTGACAGTTCGAGCTGAGCACGAGCAGGAGGCCGCAAATGGCAAACGCCACCACAAGCCGTATCGATTCCGATCTTGACGCCCAGAGTCCCGCCGCGGACCTGGTGCGCGTGTACCTGAACGGCATCGGTAAGACCGCTCTGCTCAACGCCGAGGACGAGGTGGAACTGGCCAAGCGCATCGAGGCCGGCCTGTACGCAGCCCACCTGCTGGAGACCAAGAAGCGACTCGGCGACAACCGCAAGCGTGACCTGGCCGCCATCGTCCGCGACGGCGAAGCCGCACGCCGGCACCTGCTCGAAGCCAACCTCCGCCTCGTGGTGTCGCTGGCCAAGCGTTACACCGGCCGCGGCATGCCGCTGCTGGACCTGATCCAGGAAGGCAACCTCGGCCTCATCCGGGCGATGGAGAAGTTCGACTACGCCAAGGGCTTCAAGTTCTCGACGTACGCCACCTGGTGGATTCGTCAGGCGATCACCCGCGGCATGGCCGACCAGAGCCGGACCATCCGGCTCCCCGTCCACCTGGTGGAGCAGGTCAACAAGCTGGCTCGGATCAAGCGCGAGATGCACCAGAGCCTGGGACGTGAGGCCACCGACGAAGAGCTCGCCGAAGAGTCGGGCATCCCGGTCGAGAAGATCAACGACCTGCTCGAGCACAGCCGCGACCCGGTGAGCCTGGACATGCCGGTCGGCACCGACGAGGAGGCTCCGCTCGGGGACTTCATCGAGGACTCCGAGGCGCTCTCTGCCGAGAACGCCGTCATCTCGGAGCTGCTGCACACCGACATCCGGCACGTGCTCGCCACCTTGGACGAGCGCGAGCAGCAGGTGATCCGGCTGCGGTTCGGCCTCGACGACGGCCAGCCCCGCACCCTGGACCAGATCGGCAAGCTGTTCGGCCTGTCCCGCGAGCGGGTCCGCCAGATCGAGCGCGAGGTCATGTCGAAGCTCCGCAACGGCGAGCGCGCCGAGCGCCTGCGGGCCTACGCGAGCTGATCGCCGCCACCCAACAACTGCACACCCTGGTGCCCGCCGGAATATCCGGCGGGCACCGTTTTTTCCGGCCGGTCTGCCCGCCGTTGTCCGCCGCAGGAATCACAGCGTCGATCGGCCGTGGTGGATGCCTGTTGACCCGGCCAAACCGGTAAGCTGGGCACCGGCGGAGGCCTGGAGGAATTTGGCATGAACGATCTGATCGATACGACCGAGATGTACCTGCGGACGATCTACGACCTCGAAGAAGAGGGCGTGGTGCCGCTGCGTGCGCGCATTGCCGAACGACTCGAGCAGAGCGGCCCCACCGTCAGCCAGACGGTGTCGCGGATGGAGCGCGACGGGCTGCTGCACGTCGCCGGTGATCGCCACCTCGAACTGACCGACAAGGGCCGCTCGCTGGCCGTGTCGGTGATGCGCAAGCACCGGCTTGCCGAGCGTCTGCTGGTCGATGTGATCGGCCTGCCGTGGGAGGAAGTCCACGCCGAGGCGTGCCGCTGGGAACACGTGATGAGCGAGGACGTCGAACGCCGGCTGGTCCAGGTGCTCGACAATCCGACCACCTCCCCGTTCGGTAACCCGATCCCCGGCCTCGCCGAACTCGGCGTCATCTCGACCGGTGACTCCGACGTCAGCCTCGTCCGGCTCACCGAGCTGCCCACCGGATTCCCGGTCGCGGTCCGCGTGCGTCAGCTGACCGAACACGTCCAGGGCGACACCGAGCTGATCGCCCGGCTCAAGGACGCCGGCGTCGTGCCGAACGCGCGCGTCACCGTGCAGGCCACCGAGCAGGGCAGCGTGCTGATCGTCATCCCCGGCCACGAACAGGTCGAGCTGCCGCATCACATGGCGCACGCGGTTCGCGTCGAGAAGGTCTGACCCGGGCCCACGAGGCTCACGCCGACCTGCCGAAGATGCGCCGCGGCGGCATCTGCACGCCGAGGCGCTCGGCCAGCTTGTAGCCCGTCAGCGCCAACTCGCGGATGCGGTCCGGCCGCATACCGTTTTGCAGGGCAGCGTCGAGCATGCCCGCCATCCGGTGCCCACTGTCGACGTCCAGTGCGGCCTGCAACGCCACCCCGGCGAGCGGTCCGTCGCCCCGGGCGTACGCGCTGAACGCCAGCAACACCAATACCTCCACCCGCCACGGCGCGGGCAGGGTGCGGGTCAGCGCGGCCCACACCGACTCGGCCGCGGCCGCGCGCTCCCCGACCGCCAACGCGTACAGCGTGTCCCGCACCCGCGAATCCGTCACCGCGCACGCCAGGCGCACCGCGTCGTCGTCGGGTAGTGGCGAGCCGTCCGGGGACCCGGTGGCACACGCCACCGCATGCTCGATATCGGCGCGCACCTCGGCATCGGGACGCCCGCGGTAATCCACTGTGGCAGCGCGCTTTTCGATCGCCGGCCGCAACGCCTCGGCACGCCGCGCGTCGGTGACGGCGACGACGTCGACGAGGTCCGCGCGCCGGGCGTAGAGGCGCCGGCCGTCGAGCACCGCGGCCATGGTGACGGGTGACGATTCGGGATCCTCGACGACGCCGGCGTTCCCGCAGCCGTCGGCGCACTGCCAGCGGCCGCCGGCCGCCACCCGGTCGACGACGTGCACCGCGAGCAGTTCGATGCCGCGCTCGGCCAGCGCCTCCTCGAGTTCGTCGGTCACGTCGCGGTACATGTCCGCGCACATCACGCAGTCGACGCCGTGTTCGTCGACGATCACCCCGACGGCGGCGTCCGCATCTGCCGCGGCGGCCATGCCGGAGAGATGGCCGAGGGCCTCGGGCAGGGCCTCGAAGAATCCTGCCGAGAGGTCCACGCGCAGGACCGCGCCCATCTCACCGCCGATGATGGTGACGAGGACCAGCGACTTCTCGGGCGCGAACCCCAGGACCGCGGGCACTGCCGCGATCAGGGCGCCGGGCCGGTTCAGTTGGAAATCGAATGAGCTGAAAGTTGTCATGCCCTGAACGTGGCAGCACGGTCCGTCAGGAATCGTCGGCCGACACCGCCGGCGACCCCGGCTGTGGATGAACTCGGATCTGTGGATAACGGGCCGCACCCGTGGTGTTTCCGCAAAGTTCGCCGATGATCCGGCTGCATGATCACGCGTGCCGTGCCAACCTGGCTGTCATGGGTTCCACGCAGGAGTTCGACCTCGTCGTCATCGGATCCGGTCCCGGCGGGCAGAAGGCTGCGATCGCCGCCGCCAAGCTGGGAAAATCCGTCGCAGTCATCGAGCGTGGGCGCATGCTCGGCGGGGTCTGCGTGAACACCGGGACCATCCCGTCCAAGACATTGCGTGAGGCGGTCGTCTACCTCACCGGGATGAGTCAGCGCGAACTGTACGGCTCCAGCTACCGGGTCAAGGAACGGATCACCCCCGCCGATCTGTTGCGCCGCACCACGCACGTCATCGGCAGGGAACAGGACGTGGTCCGCAACCAGCTGCTGCGCAACGGGGTCGAGCTGTTCGAAGGCCACGGCCGGTTCCTCGACCCGCACACCCTGGTCATCGAGGACCCCACCCGCGACGAGAACGTCAACATCAGGGCGCGGTATGTCGTCATCGCCACCGGTACCAAGCCGGTCCGTCCGGCCGGGGTGAAGTTCGACGAGGAACGCGTCCTGGACTCCGACGGGATCCTGGACCTCAAGAGCCTGCCGCAGTCGATGGTGGTGGTCGGCGCGGGAGTCATCGGTATCGAGTACGCGTCGATGTTCGCGGCGCTCGGCACCAAGGTGACCGTGATCGAGAAGCGCCCGACAATGCTGGACTTCTGCGATTCCGAGATCATCGAGTCCCTCAAATTCCACCTGCGCGACCTCGCGGTGACCTTCCGGTTCGGCGAAGAGGTGACCGCGGTGGACGTGGGTCCCGGCGGAACCTTGACCACGCTCGCCAGCGGAAAGCAGATCCCCGCCGAGACGGTGATGTACTCGGCCGGCCGGCAGGGGCAGACCGAGCACCTCGACGTCGGCCAGGCGGGCCTCGAGGTCGACAGTCGCGGAAGGATTTTCGTCGACGACAACTACCAGACCAAGGTCGACCACATCTACGCCGTCGGTGACGTCATCGGCTTCCCGGCGCTGGCCGCGACCTCGATGGACCAGGGCCGGCTGGCGGCGTACCACGCGTTCGGCGAGCCCTGTAAGGGCATGACCGACCTGCAGCCGATCGGCATCTACTCCATTCCCGAGGTGTCGTACGTCGGCGCCACCGAAGTCGATCTCACCGACAGCTCGATTCCCTACGAGGTCGGGGTGTCGCGCTACCGCGAACTGGCGCGCGGGCAGATCGCCGGTGACTCGTACGGCATGCTCAAGCTGCTGGTGTCCACCGAGGACCTGACGCTGCTCGGCGTGCACATCTTCGGCTCCAACGCGACCGAACTGGTCCACATCGGCCAGGCCGTGATGGGGTGCGGCGGGACGGTGGAATACCTGGTCGACGCCGTCTTCAACTACCCGACCTTCTCGGAGGCCTACAAGGTCGCCGCGCTCGACGTGATGAACAAGCTGCGGGCGCTGAACCAGTTCAGACGCTAGGCGCTGCAGCCGTCGTCAGGGGCGCCGGTGGCGCGGTCCGCGGGACCGCCCTCCTGGGCTCGCTGATACAGCAGCTGGATCTGCACATCGAAGGGTGACGAGTACGACACGTCGTTGCCGCTGCAGCCACCGCCCTGCAGGCCGCCGACCACTCCCCTGACCTCGGTCGCCGACACCCACGGCGAGCCGCTGGTGCCGTCGACCAGGCCCGGGCAGCGCAGCGCCGGGAACCCGCGGTCGGGGCGTGATGTCGGCGCACTACAGCTGACCTGGTCCCCGCCGTCACCGAGCGGGTATCCCGTCACCGTGATCGGAACGTCGGGGCCCGGTGCGGCGCCGAGCACGAAGCCGCCGCCGGCGTGACGTTCCAGCGTCTCGGTCGTGGCCGCGCCGCCGTGGCTGACGCGGGCGATCGCGTAGTCGGCGGCCGGGTCCTGGCTGCGAACCCAGCGCGGGTCCAGGTACACCGCATCGATGTGCCAGAAGTCGCCGGGCACACCGCCGCGGTAACCGGCGCGAACGTCGCGTCGAACGCCGCGTCCAGGCAGTGTGCGGCCGTGATGATCAGATTCCCGGCCAGCGAGTCGAGGACCGCGCCACTGCAGGTGTGCACGGAATCGCTGCCCAGGAACACCGCTCCGACGCGCGGATCGGGCCGGGGTCCCGGGACCACGGCCGCGCCGGCGGCGACCGTACCGGGGTCGCCGGCACGGGGATCGGCCTTGATCGCAGGCGGGCTGCACGCGGTGGCCAGCAGCGCGGCGAATGCGCTCACGGCCAGTCGGGTGCGAAGCATCTGTCCGATCTTGCCCGATACCGACGGCACGAGCAGCACCTGGTGCACCATGCGTACTGCGGGCCGACACCGGGAACAACACAAGAATGCGCGACACTTGTAGGAGACACATCCGGCGAGATGTGAACGCACGACGGCAAGGAGTGTGAAGGTGAGCGAGCACGACGGGAACGCGCGCAACGCGAGCGGCCAGCGGCCCGACAACAGCCGGGGCCAGCAGTATCAGCCCGAGCAGAGCGGTATGTACGAGCTGGAATTCCCCGCGCCCCAGTTGTCCGCCGCCGACGGCCGCGGACCGGTGATGGTGCACGCCCTCGAAGGCTTCTCCGATGCCGGTCACGCCATCCGGCTGGCCGCCGAGCACCTGAAGAACACGCTCGACACCGAACTGGTCGCGTCGTTCGCCATCGACGAACTGCTGGACTACCGGTCACGCCGGCCGCTGATGACGTTCACCACCGACCACTTCACCAAGTACGACGATCCCGAACTGAACCTGTACGCGCTGCACGACACCGCCGGGACGCCGTTCCTGCTGCTGGCCGGGATGGAGCCGGATCTGCGCTGGGAACGTTTCATCACGGCGGTGCGGCTGCTGTCCGAGCGGCTCGGGGTCCGGCAGATCATCGGGCTGGGCGCCATCCCGATGGCGGTCCCGCACACCCGCCCCGTCACCATGACGGCACACGCCGGCAACAAGGAGCTGATCGCCGATCACACGCCGTGGGTTGGCGAGGTACAGGTTCCGGCCAGCGTGTCGAACCTGTTGGAGTACCGGATGATTCAGCACGGCCACGAAGCCCTCGGCTTCACCGTGCATGTGCCGCACTACCTAGCGCAGACCGCGTATCCGCCCGCCGCCGAGGCGCTGCTGGGTGAGGTCTCCCGGATCGCGTCGCTGCAGATTCCGCTGCACGCGCTGTCGGAGGCGGGCGCCGAGGTGTACGCCAAGATCAGCGAGCAGGTGGAGGCCAGCGCCGAAGTCGCTCAAGTGGTCAGTGCACTGGAACAACAGTACGATTCGTTCGTCGCTGCTCAGGAAAATCGGTCGTTGCTGGCACGTGACGAGGAACTACCCAGCGGCGACGAACTCGGCGCACAGTTCGAGCAGTTCCTCGCCGAACAGTCCGGTGACGGATTCTCCGATCCCCAAGCCGGCGACGACGGCACTGTCGGCGACTGACCACGCGGTCGGCTTGGCCGACACCATGGGAAGGAGCTGGGACGATGTCCGATGGAAAGCCCAACCTGCACTCGGTGCGCGACGTGACGCCGCGGCTGGAGTACCGCACCATCCATGGTTACCGCCGCGCGTACCGGGTGGCGGGCTCGGGGCCGGCGATCCTGCTGATCCACGGCATCGGCGACAACTCCACCACGTGGGAAACCGTTCAGACGCGCCTCGCCCAGCGGTTCACCGTCATCGCCCCTGACCTGCTGGGCCACGGCCAGTCCGACAAGCCGCGCGCCGACTACTCGGTGGCGGCGTACGCCAACGGCATGCGGGACCTGCTCAGCGTGCTCGACATCGAACGCGTGACGGTCATCGGCCATTCACTGGGCGGCGGCGTGGCCATGCAGTTCGCCTATCAGTTCCCGCAATTGGTCGATCGCCTCGTGCTGGTGGGTGCCGGCGGTGTCACCCGCGACGTGAACATCGCACTGCGACTCGCGGCGCTGCCGCTGGGCACCGAAGCGCTGGCACTGTTGCGAATCCCGTTGGTACTGCCCGCCCTTCAGCTCGCCGGGCGTCTCGGCGGAGCGCTGCTCGGGTCGACCGGCCTGGGCCACGACCTGCCGAACATGCTGCGCATCCTCAACGACCTGCCCGAACCCAAGGCCTCATCCGCCTTCGCCCGGACCCTGCGCGCAGTGGTCGACTGGCGCGGCCAGGTGGTCACGATGCTGGACCGATGTTATTTGACCGAAGCCATTCCGGTGCAATTGGTTTGGGGCACCCAGGATGCCGTCATCCCGGCCGCCCACGGAGAACTCGCCCACGCCGCGATGCCGGGCTCCCGGCTCGAGTTCTTCGACAACTCAGGACATTTCCCATTTCACGACGACCCCGATCGGTTCGTGAAACTCATCGAGGAATTCATCGACACGACGGCGCCGTCGGTCTACGACCGTGATGCGCTGCGCGGACTCCTGCAGACCGGTGTCACCGCGAAGTCCATCGACGCCCCGCAAGATACGAAGTATGCGGTTCTCGACGCCATGGAGACCGACGAGCGCAGCGCGACCTAGCTGCCGTCAGCCCGACGACGTCACACCGCGGTGCGCCCGCAGCGCCTCGATTTCGCGTTCGAAGTCCTCCGCGGACGAGAATGAGCGGTACACCGACGCGAACCGCAGATAGGCGACCTCATCGAGGTCACGCAGAGGACCGAGGATCGCCAACCCGACCTCATGGCTCGGCACTTCGGGAGATCCGGTGGCCCGCACCGCATCTTCGACCTTCTGCGCCAACTGGTTCAGGGCATCGTCGTCGACCTGCCGCCCCTGGCAGGCGCGCCGTACGCCCTTGATCACCTTGTCCCGGCTGAACGGTTCGGTGACGCCGCTGCGTTTGACCACCGCGACGACTGCGGTCTCCACCGTGGTGAACCGGCGACCGCACTCCGGGCATGACCGGCGACGCCGAATCGCCTGCCCTTCGTCAGCTTCTCGTGAATCGACTACACGCGAGTTCGGATGCCGGCAGAACGGACAGTGCATCACCGCTCCTTCGCCGCACCGACAATCGACCGTTTCGAACGGTCTCGAGCCTACCCGTGCCGCTCTGACGCGGCCGGGCGCCGTGCCGATCGACGCGCGCACGGACTGTCCTCAGCCGACCGGCGCGATCAGCGTCTGCCCGGCGTTCAGGGCCACCGACGGGAGCTTGTTCAGCTCCTTGATGCGGTCGACGACGGCACTGACCGGCGCGTCGGGCGCCACCCGCCGCGCGACCTGCTGGATCGACTCCCCCGTCTGCACCCGGACCACCGCGAGCTGCGCGGGCACGGAGGCCGTCGAAGAAGTCGGCTGGACCGCTTCGCCGAACTGCGCCACCAGACCCAGCCACACCGTGATCCCGGCCGCGACCAGGGCCAGCATCACCGTGGTCAACGGGGTGATCGGATTGCGGCGGTGCGAGGCACGCGACGTCAGCACGCCCGTACCCCGGTGCCGGAAGGCCGCGCCCGAGGGACGCGCGCCGGCCGGCCGCAGCCGGGCCTGGCGGTGCCGGTTGACATCTGAACGCCGAGGCACGGTGCGGACGACGACGTCGGTCGGGTATTCGCGGGTGATGACGGTCATGTCGGTTCCTCTCAGGAGTTCGTACATAGGTTCGATCGCTCTTGTGTTCGACTATATCGCCCAAATGTTCGAAGGGTAGAACATGTGATCGAACTGTTGCGAACGATACGACCACCCACCGACAAGTTCCGTACCCCGACTCCGCCACCCCTTTCACGACGTCACCACCGGATCACGCCCGCGACACGCCGAGCCGCCCGATCTCGAACACATGTTTGATGAATCGGGTGCGCTGGGCTAGATTCGTCTCCATGAGCGACAGCACCGATACCCCGGACACCCAGGCAGGCGGACGGTCCAGCAGCCTCACCGAGCGCCAGCGGACCATCCTCGATGTCATCCGCACCTCGGTCACCACGCGCGGTTATCCGCCCAGCATCCGGGAGATCGGTGACGCCGTCGGTCTCACCTCGACATCGTCGGTGGCCCACCAGCTGCGCACATTGGAGAAGAAGGGCTACCTGCGCCGTGACCCGAACCGCCCGCGCGCGGTGGACGTGCGCGGCGCGGACGATTCGACCGGAGCCACCATCACCACCGATGTCGCCGGTTCGGACGCGCTGCCCGAGCCGACCTTCGTCCCGGTGCTCGGCCGGATCGCGGCCGGTGGCCCGATCCTGGCCGAAGAGGCCGTCGAAGACGTCTTCCCGCTCCCCCGCGAACTCGTGGGCGAGGGCTCGTTGTTCCTGCTGAAGGTCGTCGGCGAGTCGATGATCGACGCCGCGATCTGCGACGGCGACTGGGTCGTCGTGCGGCAGCAGAACGTGGCCGACAACGGCGACATCGTCGCGGCGATGATCGACGGCGAGGCCACGGTGAAGACCTTCAAGCGCACGAAGGGCCAGGTGTGGCTGATGCCGCACAACCCGGCGTTCGATCCGATCCCGGGCAACGACGCGGTCGTACTCGGCAAGGTCGTGACCGTCATCCGCAAGATCTGACGCCGGCCAGACCTACAGATGAGCCCCGCTGCAGTCGCTCGCAGCGGGGCTCAGTCGTGACTCCGGTCAGCCGCGGATGAACCCGTTGGTGACCGCGAATTCCTCACTGGCAAACCAGATTTGGACAGGCGCCTCGGCATATCCGGGAGACCCCGGCACCCAGTACAAACCCGACTCCGTATTGGCCTTGATGTCATAGCCCTCGGGCGGCTCGGCACCGGTGGCCACGCGGAACGACATCTGCGCGGTCTCGGGTTCCTCGGCCCCCAGCGCATGGTGTCTGCCGCTGGCGGGACCGGCCACCACCGTCTCCTCCGGCGGTGTCGCGACCGCAGGCGGCTCGTGCACAGGAGGCTCGTCCACGGGCGTCTCGGTGGCCGGTTCCGCTGCCGGTGTCTCAGCCGCCTCGACCTCGGGGGCCTGTTCTTGCGGCTCGGGCGCGCACTCGTCACCGGCCTGGGCGTCGGCGTCGCGGCCGTCGGCCGGCGCTGCCCAGACGCGGTCGCCGGGGTCCCGGGGCCGTAGGCCCGCGAAGCCCGCCAACCCGGCCGCGGTGAGGCCTGCCGCCGCACCGCCGCGACGCAGGGCGTCGGGCAGTTGCACCGATGTCGTCGGCTCGTCGGCGGATTCGTCGGCGTCCGGCTCCGGCTCCGGCTCGGTGGGCTCGGCCGCGTCCACCGGCTGGGCCTCGGCTTCGGCCTGCGCCTCGGGCACCTCCTCGGACCGCTCACCCTCGGCCGTCTCGGCCGGCGTTTCAGTGGGCTGTTCGGCCGTGAAATCCGGGTACACCGTCGGCGCGGTGTCGATGACATCAGGGTTGCTCTGGAACGCGGGGCCGCCGTGCGGGTTGTCGAACTGCTGGTCCTCGGCCGCGTACTCGTCGCCGTACTCGCTGTCGGCGCCGCCATCGGCATACTGCGGGTCGCCGTACTCGCCGTCGCCGAACTCGTGGTCGTCGTAGTCGTACGCGTCCTGGTCGTCGATGGCGTCCTGACCGGCATTCCGCCGGCGCCGCAGCAGTGCCGCGATCACGATGCCGACCACCACCAGCAACAGCGGGATGATCGCCAGCAGCCACCACCAGTGGAACTGGTACCACTTGCCGGACTCATCGGCCTGCGAGGTCACGCCACCCGGCAGATCGACACTGGGCACCTGGAGGCCGCTCAGTTGCGACGCCAGCTCGGCGGGCTCGGTGCTGAACGCCCGGGTGGACTTGTTCCACGAGATCGAACCGCCGGTGAACTTCTGGCTGACGACGTCGCCCTTCCAGGACTCGTCGGCCGTGGGTACGCCGAGCTTGCCGGTGGCGCCGCCGAGCTTGTCCCACGCCGCGTTCATCGCGCCACGGACGACGAACGCGCCGTGCTCGGGCGTCCAGAAGATCGCCGGGTTGTCGGCTGCGGCGAAGGTGGCGATCCGGCTCGTCGGGGAAATGCCGCCGTCGGTCTCGTTGCTCGCCGGGAAGCCGAGATCGCCCTGCGGTCCGCCGGCCGCGCGGTACTTGGCCAGCACATCGCCGGTGATCGCGTGCGCCCCGGTTGCCGGCGAATAGAAGATGGTGCCGCCGGCGAAGTTCTGTGCCACGCCGTCGCCGACCTTGTACTGGGCCCCCTGCTCGTCGCCCAGCGTGCCCTGCGGCCCGCCGGCCGCCCGGCGCGCCGCGGCGATGGCCGTCGTCGCGTCGCCCGGCACGTCCAGCCCGGTCAGTTGGCCTGCCAGGTCAGCGGGCGTGGTGGTGAACGTCTTGGTCTTGGCGTTCCAGCTCACCTCACCGCCGGTGAAGGGCTGGGTGACGACGTCGCCCTTCCAGGACTCGTCGGCCGTGGGTACGCCGAGGGTGCCCGCCGAACCGCCCAGCTTGTCCCAGGCGGCGTTGATGGCGCCGCGAACCACCCAGGCGCCATTGTCGGGCGTCCAGAAGATGACCGGCTTGTCGGCCGCGCTGAACGTGCTGTTCCGGCTGTCGGTGGCCTTGCCCGCACCCTCGTCGATGGTCGGGAAGCCGAGATCGCTGTCGGCAGCGCCGCCCAGCGCCTGGTACTTGTCGAGAATCGCGCCGTAGATGAGATGAGCGCCGGTGCTCTCGCTGAAATAGATCTTTCCGCCCGCGAAGTTCTGCGCGAACCCCGCGCCGACCTGGTAGACGTCGCCGTCCTTGGCGCCCAGCTCACCTGTGTCACCGCCCGCGGCATCCCAGGTGTGGGATATCGCCGCGTCGGCGTCGCTTTCCGGTGTCGCAAATGCCGTCGGCGCCATGAGCAATGCCACCGCGACAGAAAGGGCACCGATACCAGCCCATCCGCCGCGGGTTCGCAGCCCGGTCATCGAATTCCTCCCGCGGTCGGCAAAACTCCGGACACAATTCCGTCAGACAAACTCTCTTGATCGAGAGATTCTGTCAACTTTGCTTCAGTTCATGCCCATAGTGCGGGATATCCGGCGGTGACGCACCAGTGTGTCGCGGATCGATTTGCGAATAAATTCCGCATGGTCAATTAGTTAAACGCCCAATCCGCGCCCGATGATCTCCTTCATGATCTCGGTGGTGCCGCCGTAGATGGTCTGGATCCGCGAGTCCAGGAATGCCCGCGCAATGGGATATTCGCGCATATAGCCGTAGCCGCCGTGCAACTGCAGGCAGCGGTCCACCAGCCGGACCTGCGCCTCCGTCGAATACCATTTGGCCATCGCCGCCTGGTCGATTGTCAGCTTTCGATCGAGATGCAGGCGAATGAACTCGTCGACCATGATTCGGACGGCCGTGGCCTCGGTCGCCAGTTCCGCCAACACGAATCGACTGTTCTGGAAGCTGCCGATCGGCTTGCCGAACGCCTTACGCTCCTTGGCGTATTGCAATGTCGATTCCAGCACCGCCTCCATCGCCGCAGCAGCCATCACGGCGATGGAAATGCGCTCCTGGGGCAGGTTCTGCATCAGATAGACGAATCCCATGCCCTCGACGCCGAGCAGATTCTCGACCGGGACTTTGACATCGGTGAACGACAATTCCGCGGTGTCCTGCGCGTCGAGGCCGATCTTGTCGAGGTGACGGCCGCGTTCGAAACCCGCCATGCCACGCTCGACCACCAGCAGGCTGAAGCCCTGTGCGCCCTTGTCCGGATCGGTCTGTGCGACGACGATCACCAGGTCGGCGTGAATACCGTTGGTGATGAACGTTTTCGAGCCGTTGAGCACGTAGTGGTCACCGTCCCTGACCGCGCGGGTCTTGATGCCCTGCAGGTCACTGCCGGTGCCCGGCTCCGTCATCGCGATGGCGCAGATCAGTTCGCCACTGCAGAACCCGGGCAGCCAGCGCTGCTTCTGCTCGTCGTTGGCCAGCTCCAGCAGATACGGCGCGATGACGTCGTTCTGCAGCGTGAAGCCCAGACCGCTGTGGCGTCCCGCCGCGGTCTCCTCGCTGACGATGACGTTGTAACGGAAGTCCGGGTTCCCGCCGCCGCCGTACTCCTCCGGCACGGCCATGCCGAGAAAGCCCTGCTTACCCGCCTCGCGCCAGACCTCGCGGTCGACGATCTTGGCCTTCTCCCATTCCTCGCGGTAGGGCTCGGCGTGCCGGTCGAGGAACGCGCGGTACGACTCCCGGAACAACTCGTGCTCAGGTTCGAACAACGTGCGGTCGTACTTGATGACACCCATGCGAGACCTCCGGTACTGGATAAGTTTGCACCAACTTATCCCAACCGGACGGTTGGTTGTGAGCGGGCCCACACCCGGCGCGTCGCCGGGCACGAACTACCGCGACTGGCTACGTCCCGACTGGCTACGTCCCGACTG
>NZ_JBJIAK010000025.1:0-85320 GCF_045310915.1 Mycobacterium sp. SMC-17
TAACTGCCGCCCACAGCAAAATGATCCCGACCAGAACCGAAAAGTCCTCACAGAATCAGTCAGTCCACGGATCGAGGCTTAGGGATGCGGGCATCGCCGCACAGCCACCCGCCGCCCGTCCGCACGCCACTTTGTGCGTCGCACAACAGATCGACGAGGCGGTGCTGGCGGCACTCGCCGGTGTCGTCGACCGGTTGGCGTTCCCCGTCCGCCTCGGTGCCACGATGGTGTTCGGCCGCTCCGCCGGAATTCTCGCCCGACTCGTGGTGCCCAGCCGCGACCTGATCGACCTGCACGCCGAGGTCTGCCGGCTCAGCGCGCCACACCTGCGGCCGGGCCCCATGCCACACACCGAACCGGGCGACTGGACGCCGCACGTCACCCTGGCGCGCCGGGTCCCGCCGGACCGGCTTGCCCGCGCCCTCGGTATCGCCGGCCGGCCCGCCGAGGTCAGCGCCACCGCCAGCGGGCTGCGGCTGTGGAACGGCAACGAGCGCACGGAGATTCAGATCCGCTGACCCGCCCTCGCGGGCGCGGAGAGAACCGGCTGGGCCGAATGTCCCTGAGTTCAATCACGAGATATCGACACCTGTCGTGATTGACGTCAGGTACGCCTCGAAGCCCTCAGACGTCCCTCAGGGCAATCACCGCGGGCAGATCGCCAACGTGGTTGCACTCACGGACTTTTCACGTCTTCGCAGTGATGCGTACTGGCGCTTTGATCCGGTCAGGCGGCGTCGACTGGACGCTCTACCGGGCGCGCAGGGCGTCGACCGACGGCTGGCGGTCGTCCCCGTGCGCCGCGAGGCCGTCGACGAGCAGGCCCAGGCCGAAAGCGAAACGGCCACCGGCGTTTTCGGACCACACCGCGTCGCTGTCGGCCACGGTGGCGCCGGCCGCGTCCCACTGGATGCGGGACTGCTCGTCGGCGGTGAAGCCCAGCACGTAGTAGACGATGGTGCGGGCCGCGAGGTCGGCGTCATGGGCCGTGAGCCCCGATTCGGCACATGCCTCGGTGAGAGCAGTCACGATGCGGCTCAGCTCGGCAGACCGGCCGGCGGAGAAACTGGCCGAGACCAGCTCCGCGCCGTCGGTCGCGGACAGCAGCGCGTCACGCAGCGCCGAACACAGGGCGACGATGCGGTCCGGCCAGGTGCCGGCGGCCGGCACGGTCGCCGCGGTGGCCAGCAGCCGGTCGGCGACGGCGCCCAGCAGCTCCTGTTTGTCGGCGAAATGCCAGTACAGGGCGCCGGGGCTGACGCTCAGTTCCCGCGCCAGCCTGCGCATGGTCAGGTCGGCGATCCCGTAGTTGTCCAGGATTTCGGCGGCCTTGGCCACCACGTCGCTTCGGTGCAGTTGCACGTCTGTATCCTAAACACCGTTCAAGTTGTAGGCCGCAGTCGGCCTGAAGTAAGGAGTGCCGATGACTCAGGCCGCGACCGATGTTTTGGGTGTAGCCCGCGAGCAGGTGCTCGAGCGTGGCGAAGGCCTGAACCAAGAGCAGGTGCTCGAGGTTCTGCAGCTGCCCGACGACCGACTGGAAGACCTGCTGGCCCTCGCGCACGACGTGCGCATGAAGTGGTGCGGTCCCGAGGTTGAGGTCGAGGGCATCATCAGCCTCAAGACCGGCGGTTGCCCCGAGGACTGCCACTTCTGTTCGCAGTCGGGTCTTTTCGCGTCTCCGGTGCGCAGCGCGTGGCTGGACGTCCCGAGCCTCGTCGAAGCCGCGAAGCAGACCGCCAAGACCGGTGCCACCGAGTTCTGCATCGTCGCCGCGGTGCGCGGGCCCGACGAGCGGCTGCTGGCCCAGGTGGCCGCCGGCATCGAGGCCATCCGCAACGAGGTCGACATCCAAATCGCCTGCTCGCTGGGCATGCTCGATCAGGAGCAGGTCGACCGCCTCAAGGCCATGGGTGTGCACCGCTACAACCACAACCTGGAGACCTCGAAGTCGTACTTCCCCAACGTCGTCACGACCCACACCTGGGAAGAGCGCTGGAAGACGCTGGAGATGGTCCGCGAAGCCGGCATGGAGGTCTGCTGCGGCGGCATCCTCGGCATGGGCGAGACGCTGGAGCAGCGTGCCGAGTTCGCCGCGAACCTCGCGGAGCTGAACCCGCACGAGGTCCCGCTGAACTTCCTGAACCCGCGCCCGGGCACCCCGTTCGGTGACCTCGAGGTGCTGCCGGCCGCCGACGCGCTGCGCGCCGTCGCCGCGTTCCGCCTGGCCATGCCGCGCACCATGCTGCGCTTCGCCGGCGGCCGCGAGATCACCCTCGGCGACCTGGGCGCCAAGCAGGGCATCCTGGGCGGCATCAACGCCGTCATCGTCGGCAACTACCTGACGACGCTGGGTCGCCCGGCCGAGTCGGACCTGGAACTGCTGGACGATCTGCAGATGCCGATCAAGGCTCTGAACGCCACCCTGTAGAACTAGACGTGATGACCAGAGAATTGCCCGCACCCGTCAGTGCCGGCAAGTTCAACGTGTACACCGGTGTCGCGGCGGATGCCGTCGACGGCGCCGTCATGCCGACCACGGCTCAGCTCGGTCTGGAGGCGCCCCGCTGGTGCGCCGAATGCGGCCGACGCATGGTGGTGCAGGTACGCCCCGACGGTTGGTGGGCCAAGTGCTCGCGGCACGGGGTCGTGGACTCGAAGGACCTGGAAACTCAACGGTGACTCAGCCCGCTGAAACAGCCTCGGCGCCAACGCTTTCGCATCGCGCCGCGGTGCTGCGGGTCGTCGTCGGCCTGGCGGTGACCGGCGCGCTCGGTGGCGTGGTGTGGGCGTTTCTCGCCCCGCCGGTCGACGCCGTCGTCGCGCTGACCAAGAAGGGTCAGCGCATTCACGGGTACTTCGGTGACGAATCGGACCGGGTGTTCCTGGGCGGTGCGTTGGCGGTCGGTCTGCTGACGGTGATCGCCGTCGTGGCCGCGACATTGGTGTGGCAGTGGCGCGCGCATCGCGGGCCGCTGCTGGCCGGCGCGCTGGCACTCGGCAATGTGGCTGCCGCGGGCGCGCTCACGGGCGTGGGCGCTGTCGTCGCGCATTGGCGTTACGGGACACCGGATCTCGCGGGCGCGCCGTTGTCTCCCGAGCATCGGGTCGGTTACCTCGTCGAGGCGCCGCCGGTGTTCTTCGGCCACTCGCCGTGGGTCATCGCCACAACGTTGATCTTCCCGGCCGGCATTGCCGCGCTGGTCTACCTGTTCTGCACGCTGGCGACCAAGCGCGACGACCTGGGCGCCTGGCCGCCGGTGGAGCCGGCGCCGGTCCGGCTACCGGCCGCCGCCGCTCCGGTGGCTACCGACGCCCAATCGGAAGTCCCAGCAGAACCTTCGTGCTGACGACGCCCAGCTTGAGCAGGCCGAGGTAGGTCGCCGGGTTCAGGAGGGCCGGCCACGACGTACGCACCGTCGGGCCCAGCGGCTTGCCGTCGAACCGTTCGGCGAGCCAGTTCAGCGTCATCGGCGCGGCCAGCGGGTGCAGCGCAATGTGCTCGCTGAGGATGTCGCGGTGGTAGGTCACGTGCGAGCCGCCCATGACGTAGGTGTCGGTCAGCTCGTCGATGTTGCCGACGGAGATGATCTGGTCGTACACGGCCTGCATGATGAGCAGTGGCGGGGTGGGCGCGGTCTTGCCGAGCTTGATGCTCTCGAAGACGTGCTGCACCTCGGGAGTGTCGAGCACCTCCTGCAGCGGCGACTTCAGCAAGGTGTCGAAGTCGAGTCCGGCGTGCCGCAGCACCGCCTCGCCGGTGGTCATGCCCTCGATGTTGCGCAGCATGGCCTTGCCGGCCTCGGTCGCGTGCTCATGGATGACGCGCTTGAGGCCGGGGTAGATGTGCATGAGGGCGGCGATCACCGTGGCGGGCAGGCCGGCTTTGGAAGTGCCGTTGAGCTGGCGGAACACCTCGGCCAGGTCACCGACCGGCGAGCCGAGGGCGGCGCCGACGACGTTGAGCTCGGGCGCGTAGTTGGCGTATTCCTCTGCGGCCCAGGCGCTGGCGAGGCCACCGCCCGAGTAGCCCCAGAGGCCAATCGGCGCGTCGGCGTGCAGGCCGAGTGATTCGGTGTTGATGGCGGCGCGCAGGCCGTCGAGGATGTGGTACCCGGGCTCGTGCGGCGCGCCCCAGATGCCGTCGGTGCCTTCGTGGTCCGGGATGGACACCGCCCAGCCCTGCGCCAGGACTGCGGCGACGAGCATGTACTCGAGCTGCGCTACCGAGCCGAGGGCGCGGGCGCGGCGGCGGAGGGCGTAGGACGGGAAGCAGGCGTCGGAGACGGCGTCGATGGCGCACTGGTACGACACGATGGGGCAGCGCGTGTCGGCGTTGTGGCCGACGGGCAGCAGGACGGTGGTCACGGCGGCCTGCGCGCTGCCGCTCAGGTCGGTGCTGCGGTACAGCAGCTGGGTGGCGGTGACGCCCTGGGGGATGACGCCCATGAATCCGAGCTCGACGTCGCGGGACCGCAGGACGGTGCCGGGTGCGGTGAGTTCGAAGCCGACGGGCGGCACGTAGAACGCGTCGTCGCTGGGCCGCAGCGGGCGGATGCCGGACTGGAGTTCCTCGTGGTACGGCTGGCCGATCCACTCGGCGTCGAACGCCCTGGCTGCATTGCCCATGGTCATCGGGAAATCATGTCTTAAGGAACCCTTAAAAACCAATTCCGGCTCGCGAAATGTGGCCGGAAAGTGACCTACGTCACGGTGCGTAGAGCGGCTAACTAGGCGGGCGTAGCGCGGCGAACTCGTCGGTGACGCGGTATGTCGAGTCGGTGAACCGGTACAGCGCGGCTGGTCGGCCGCCGCTGCGGCCGGAACGGGCCGTCGTGCCGGTCGGGGTGATGACGCCGCGGCGGGCCAGCACGCGCTGCAGATTGGTCGGGTCGACCTGGTGGCCCAGTGTGGCGGCGTAGATGTCCCGCAGGGTGGTGAGGGTGAATTCCTTTGGCGCCAAGGCGAATCCGATGTTGGTGTACGACATCTTGGCGACCAGCCGGGCGTGCGCGTGCGTGATCATCGGGCCGTGGTCGAAGGCCATGGGTGGCAGCGCGGACACCGGATGCCAGCGCGTGTCGCCCGGCAGTTCGGGTGTGGCGGGGGAGGGCACCAGGCCCAGGAAGGTCGACGCGATGGTGCGCGGGCCGGGCACGCGCTTGGGCTCGGAGAAGACCGCGAGCTGCTCGAGGTGCGTCAGTTCGCGCAGGTCGACCTTCTCGGCGAGCTGGCGCCGGACGGAACTGACCATGTCTTCGTCGTGCCGCAGCTGACCGCCGGGCAGGGACCACGCGCCGCGTTGCGGCTCCATGGCGCGCTCCCAGAGCAGCACGCTGAGCTGCGGCCTCTTGCTGTCCAGATCGCGCACCTGGAAGACGACGGCGAGCACTTCATGCGCAGTGCCCACATCCGTCACGTTTTCGATTTTAAGTCGAAAACGTGGGAGATCAAAAGTGGCCATCGAGCCCCGCGGTAGATGGCGGCCGGACGTTGCTGTCGGTCAAACGGATGAATCTGCAGCAAACTGCGCAAAGTTTCAAAGAAGTAAAAACAATACTGTTATATTGCCGTGGATCACTTGAAACGCCAGGTAAGAGCGCTGCAATGCACTCAGAAAGTGATTGTTGCGGGCGGCTCCTACTTGGCTCGGGTGATGTACAGCAACGCAAATATATTCTCGGGGGTAGGAACTGGCATGGCGCTGAAGTACAGGAGGACGCCCGCGTGGCTGGTGCCGGCACGTCGCTGGGTGGTCGACATGATTCCGAAGCGACTGATGCGGAAAGCGCTCTTCGCGACGGTGATGGGCGCGCGCGGCAATTTCACCAATCCGCAGACCTTCAACGAGAAGGTGAACTGGCGCATCCTGAACGACCGGCGGGACCGAATCGTCAGGGCCTGCGACAAGATGTCGATGAAGGAGATGGCGCGGGAGGCGTATCCCGCCGCGGATCTGCGCATTGCGAAGACGCTGTGGTCGGGCGTTGATCTGCGGGATGCCCCCGATCTGTCGCAGCTGCCACCCTGGGTGCTCAAGCCCAACCACAGCAGCGGGCATGCATTGTTCGGGCCGGACACGGGCGTGGATCTCGCTGCGCTCCTGAGGAACACGGAGACCTGGCTGCACGAGACGCCGATGGAGTTGGGGGAGTGGGGCTACAGCCAGGCCCGCCCGTTGCTGCTCATCGAGGAGCGCATTCCCACACCGGACGGCAAGCCGCCGACGGACTACAAGTTCTTCGTCTTCGATGGGCGGATCGAGCTGATCCAGGTCAACCGTGGCCGGTTTGGCAAGAATCTGACCGCCACCTTCCTGGACGCGGAGTGGCGACAGTTCTCGGTGCGACAAGGAGAGCGGCTGGTTGTCGATGAGCCGCGGCCCAAGGAACTCGACAAGATGTCCGACATTGCCCGGGCCTTGGGGGCGGGCTGGGACTTCATTCGCATCGACCTCTACGCCGTCGATGGCGATGTGTGGTTCGGGGAGTTCACGCCGTATCCCGGCAGCGGTCTGCTGCCCTACAAGCCGATGAGTTTCGACCTCGAGCAGGGCATGCTGTGGAAATTGCCGACACTGGACGAGGTGCAGCCCGGTCGCCCATAGGCGCGTGATCTTCGAAAAGAAGAATCTCCGCCCAGCCAGTAGACTCACGCTCGATTGCAGCAAAGCTTCGTGTTCGTCGTGCGGGGGAAGGCCGGTGGGCCATGCGCAATGTCGGCATTCGGCCAAGAGACCCGATGGGTTGGGTTTGCACCCTCGCCGAGCTGGGCACACTCGGCCCGCGCCTGCTCGCCAGAAACCACAGTTCCGTTGAGCCGGTCGTCGGCACCGGTGCCGCCAATGTGTCATTGACGAGTTATGGCAAGCGGATTGCCACGGTGTGGCAAACGATCGAGACCATCGGCACCGGCACCGTCAAGCCGCGTCGGCTGATTCTGTGGCTCGATGACCGCGACGCGTGCGTCGATCCGCCGGCGACATTGAAGCGGTTGCAGGCACGTGGGCTGGAAATTCGTCATTGCCGCGACTACGGGCCGCACAAGAAGTACTTCCCGTATACCAACGAGGTACTGCCGGACGAACCCGGCCGCACCCTTGTCACGGCGGACGACGACGTCTACTACCCGCCCACCTGGCTCGCGGAGCTGCTCGCGGCGCACCGGCCCGGCGAGGTCACCGCTTTCCGCGCGCGCATGCGCAGCGACGGTCCGTACCGAACGTGGCCGATGTGCACCACGACCGAAGCCTCCGAGACGGTGTTCGCGACAGGTGTGTCCGGTGTGGCCTATCCGCCGGAACTGCTTGGGGCGCTGCGGGATCGGGGTGAAGCGTTCGCCCACGTGTGCCCCCGCGCGGACGACTACTGGCTGCACTACGCCGCCGTGGCCACGGGCATCCCGATCCGCCAGGTGCGCGATGTCGCGGCGTACTTCTGGCCCATCGTGCTGGTTTCCGCCCGGGGACTGTGGGACGGCAGCGGAGCTGCGAACGATGCCATCGCGGCCCAGACCCGGCAGATCTGGCAGAACTATCGGAATCGTCCCGAGATCGACGCGGAGTGAGAATCGGCCCGGTCGTCCGGCGCCGTCTTTGCTGGTAGGGCGGGTGACCGTCAGGCCGGCTGCTGTCGCACGCGGTACACGAAGGTGAACATTCCGTGTGCAGTGCTAGTATGTGGCATGTTTTCGATCATAAGTCGAAAACCTGGCCAGGTTCAAAGGAGACGGCCATGACGGTTCTGGACCGTGCGGCGGAGTTCGAAGGTTTCGGCGACGTGGTCGCCGACGGGCAGTGGGCAGACGAAGTGCGTCGCCTCGCCAAGGAGCGCAACGCCACAATCCTCGCGCACAACTACCAGCTGCCCGAGATTCAGGACATCGCCGACCACGTGGGCGACTCGCTGGCGCTGTCGCGTATCGCCGCGGACGCCGCCGAGGACACCATCGTGTTCTGCGGTGTGCACTTCATGGCCGAGACCGCGAAAATCCTCTCGCCGGCCAAGACCGTGCTGATCCCGGACCAGCGGGCGGGCTGCTCGCTGGCCGACTCGATCACCGCCGACGACCTGCGGGCTTGGAAGGCCGACTACCCGGACGCCGTCGTGGTGTCCTACGTGAACACCACTGCGGCCGTCAAAGCCCTCACCGACATTTGCTGCACCTCGTCCAACGCGGTCGAGGTCGTCGCCTCGATCCCCGCGGACAAGACCGTGCTGTTCTGCCCGGACCAGTTCCTCGGCGCGCACGTGCGCCGCATGACGGGCCGGGACAACCTGCACATCTGGGCCGGCGAATGCCACGTGCACGCCGGCATCAACGGTGACGAACTCGCCGACCAGGCCCGCTCGCACCCCGACGCCGAACTCTTCGTGCACCCCGAATGCGGTTGCGCCACTTCGGCTCTCTATCTGGCCGGCGAGGGTGCCGTACCCGACGACCGCGTGAAGATCCTGTCGACCGGCGGCATGCTCGACGCCGCCCGCGAGACCCACGCCAAGCAGGTCCTGGTCGCCACCGAGATCGGCATGCTGCACCAGTTGCGCCGTGCCGCACCGGAAACCGAGTTCCTCGCCGTCAACGATCGGGCCTCCTGCCCGTACATGAAGATGATCACGCCGGCCGCGCTGCTGCGCTGCCTGCGGGACGGTGCCGACGAAGTTCACGTCGACGAAGATGTCGCGGCCGCAGCTCGGTTGAGCGTGCAGCGCATGATCGGGATCGGGCAGCCCGGCGGCGGGGAATAGCGTGAGCGCCCACGCGGGCCGGTCGGTCGCCTGCGGCGGCCGTGGCTACTGGCGCCAGCGCGCCGACGTCATCGTCGTCGGTACGGGGGTCGCGGGCCTGGCGGCGGCGCGTGCCGCCCAGCTGGCCGGCAGCCGCGTCGTGGTCGTCGGCAAGTCCGGTGAGACGGCCACCGCTTACGCCCAGGGTGGCATCGCGGTCGTCATCCCCGACACCGATGACTCGGTGCAGGCGCACGTCGCCGACACCGTCGCGGCCGGGGCCGGCTTGTGCGATGTCGACGCGGTCACCTCGATCGTCGCCGACGGCTATGCCGCCGTGCGTGAATTGGTCGGCGCCGGTGCGGCTTTCGACGAGGTCGGGCCGGGGGCCTGGTCCCTGACCCGCGAGGGTGGGCACAGCCGCCGCCGCATCATCCACGCCGGTGGCGATGCCACCGGCGCCGAGGTGCAGCGTGCCCTGGCCGCCGCCACCCAGACGCTCGACATCCGGCCCAATCATGTTGCGCTGCAGGTGTTGCACCACGACGGAGCGGTCAGCGGCCTGCTGGTGCTGAGCCCGGACGGACCTGGCGTGCTGACGGCGCCGTCGGTGATCCTGGCGACCGGTGGCCTGGGGCAGCTGTACACCGCGACGACCAACCCGGACGGTTCGACGGGCGACGGCATCGCCCTGGCGCTGCGCGCCGGATTGCCGGTCCGCGACATCGAATTCGTCCAGTTTCACCCGACCATGCTGTACACCGGCGCGGCCGGCGGCCGGTGCCCGCTGATCACCGAGGCCTTGCGCGGCGAAGGGGCCATCCTGCGTGACGTTCGCGGCGACTCGGTGACCGACGGCGTGCACCCGATGGGCGACCTGGCCCCGCGCGACGTCGTGGCCGCCGCCATCGATGCCCGCCTCGCGGCCACCGGCGACGACTACGTCTTCCTCGATGCTCGTGGCGTCCCCGACGTCGCCGCCCGATTCCCGACGGTCACGGCCGCATGCCTGGCGGCCGGCATCGACCCTGCGCGCCAACCGATTCCGGTGGTGCCGGGCGCCCATTACAGCTGCGGGGGTGTGGTCACCGACGTGTACGGCCGCACCGAGATGGCCGGCCTGTACGCCGCCGGTGAGGTCGGACGCACCGGTATGCACGGCGGTAATCGCCTGGCCTCCAACAGCCTGCTGGAAGGACTGGTGGTTGGCGGCCGCGCCGGTCGTGCGGCGGCCGAGCAGGCCCGCGGCGCCGGTGGAAACCGCGTGCCGGAGCCGGATCTGGGCAAGCGGCCCGCGTTGGATCGCCATGCCCTGCAACGCGACATGACCAGGTACGCCTCGGTCGTGCGCGATGCCGCTGGACTGGACCGGCTGAGCGAGTTGCTCGCCGGCGCCTGCGGTACGGCCATGTCGGACCGGGCCGCCGTCGAGGATGCGGCCCTGACCGTGACGGCGTCGGCGGTTGCTGCCGCGGCAGCAGTCCGTGCGGAATCCCGTGGCTGCCACCACCGCAGTGACCGACCGGACCGCGATCCGGCGTTCGGGGTATCGATCGACGTGCGGCTGGACGCCGCCGGGCGCGCCGTGGCCGCCCTGCCGATAGGAGCGTGTAACTGATGGCATTGACCGCAGCCGAATTGGCCGACGCGCACGCGATCATCGATCGCGCGCTCGACGAGGATCTGCGCTACGGGCCGGACGTCACCTCGGTGGCGACCGTGCCGGCCGACGCCACCACGGTCGCGTCGATGGTGTCGCGACAGCCGGGCGTCATCGCGGGTCTGGACATCGCGGTTCTGGTGCTGGACAAGGTGATCGGGGAGGGCGCCTACAAGATCCGCGACCGCGCCGAGGACGGCGCCGAGGTCAAGCCCGGCGATGCTGTGCTGACCGTCGAAGCGCCGACACGGGCCCTGCTGACGGCCGAACGCACGATGCTGAACATCGTCTGCCACCTTTCGGGCATCGCCACCGAGACGGCGCGTTGGGTGCAGGAGGTGGCCGGGACCGAGGCCGCCATCCGTGACACCCGAAAGACGTTGCCCGGATTGCGGTTGTTGCAGAAGTACGCGGTGCGCGTCGGCGGCGGTGTCAACCATCGGCTGGGGCTGGGCGATGCCGCCCTGATCAAGGACAACCACGTCGCGGCTGCCGGATCGGTGCTCGCGGCCCTGCAGGCGGTCCGTGCGGTGGCGCCGGATCTGCCGTGCGAGGTCGAGGTGGATTCGCTCGAGCAGCTCGACGAAATCCTCGGTGAGAACGTCGAATTGGTGTTGCTGGACAACTTCCCGGTCTGGCAGACGCAGATCGCGGTGCAGCGCCGTGACGCCCGCGCACCCGGCACCAAGCTGGAATCGTCGGGTGGGCTCAGTCTGGAGTCGGCCGCGGCCTACGCCTCGACCGGTGTCGACTTCCTCGCCATCGGTGCGCTGACGCATTCGGTGCGGGTGCTCGACGTCGGCCTCGATACGTAACTCGGCCGCTACTATCACGAGCATGGCGGAAGACGAGAAGACCGAAGACAAGACCACCACGCTGAGCAAAGCCGCAAAGGACACCGACGAGACGTCGGGTTCGATGTCCGTCACGCAGATCATCGCGATTGCGGCCGTGGTCATCGGCCTGATCGCCGCCGGCATCGGCGGCTACGCGCTGTACGCGGTGAAGAACCAGGACAAGAAGTACACCGAGGCCGAGCAGGACACGGCCAAGATCGCGCTCTGTGACGCCATGAAGACCGTCAGCAAGGGCATCGCGATCAACACCAACCTGGCGGTCCCCGGCGGGCCGGACGACACCACGGGTGCCCTCGCCGTGGCCGCCAACGCGCGCCTGGCGCTGATCACCGGTGGCCAGTACCTGCTGAACCGGATCGACCCGGCCGCCCCGGCCGACCTCGCGACGGCGGCGCGCAAGTACGCCAACACCCTCTTGGACATCGGGGCCGCGGCGACGGCCGGCGCTCAGACCGACGATCCGCAGCAGAAGGTGCGCCTGGACGACGCCGGCGCCGACAGCAAGCAGATCAACGACATCTGCAAGTAGCCGTTGACGGACCGGGGGCCACGCTGACGATCAGCGTGGCCCCCGGTTTGTCAGTGGGCAATGTCGGCGACGAAAACGCCGCTGCGCTTGGCCACGATCCGCGCGATCCGCGGCAACGACGGGTCATCGGTGCCCGCGGGCAGGATGCGCGGATTCACCAGGTGCAGATCCTTGCGCGCGACGTGGATGTCGGCCTCGCCGGCGGCGAGCACGTTCTTGACCCAGTTGGTCTTGCCGTGGGCCAGCCCGATCGCCAGCACATCGCCCTTGCGGTACGAGGTGACGATGGTCTCGAATTCCTTACCCGACTTGCGGCCGCGATGCTTGATGACCGAGAACCCGGGCAGCTTCTTGGACAACGGGCGCAACGCCGGGTTGATGTACTTGATCTGGAAGTTCTCCAACCACACCGGGAAGATCATCGGCACGCCGGCGGCGTTGTTGGGGTGGTCCTGACGGCTTGACATGACGCCTCCGTATTCGATTTGGCCTGCTCTGGGAGAATAGTGGGGTGAACACTGCAGTGAAGCTCTCGCGTATCGATTTGCGAGGTCAGCAGCTGTCCGCGGCGCAGTTGCGAGCGGTGCTGCCCCGAGGCGGTGTCGACGTGGATTCGGTGCTGCCCAAGGTACGCCCGATCGTCGACGCGGTGGTCGAACGCGGTGCGGTGGCGGCCCTCGAATACGGCGAGTCCTTCGACGGCGTGCGGCCGGCCGCCGTGCGCGTCCCCAAGGCGGAGCTGGACGCCGCGCTGACCCGCCTGCCCGCCGACGTGCGGGTGGCGCTCGAGGTCGCGATCGAGCGGACCCGTGCCGTGCACGCCGACCAGCGGCGCACCGACACCACCACGACGCTGGCCCCGGGCGCCACCGTCACCGAACGGTGGGTCCCGGTCGAGCGCGTCGGGCTGTACGTCCCCGGCGGCAACGCTGTCTACCCGTCGAGCGTCGTGATGAACGTCGTCCCGGCCCAGACCGCCGGCGTCGACTCCCTGGTGATCGCCAGCCCGCCGCAGAAGGACCACGGCGGACTGCCGCACCCGACCATCCTCGCCGCGGCAGCTCTGCTCGGGGTCGACGAGGTGTGGGCCGTCGGCGGTGCCCAGGGCATCGCGCTGCTGGCTTACGGCGGCGTGGACACGACCGGCGAAGAGCTCGCGCCGGTCGACATGATCACCGGCCCGGGCAACATCTTCGTCACGGCCGCCAAGCGCATCTGCCGTTCCCAGGTGGGCATCGACGCCGAGGCCGGCCCGACGGAGATCGCGATCCTGGCCGACCACTCGGCCGACGCGGTGCACATCGCCGCCGATCTGATCAGCCAGGCCGAGCACGACGAGATGGCGGCCAGCGTGCTGGTCACCACCAGTGAGAAGCTGGCCGACGCCACCGATGTGGAGGTGGCCGCGCAGGTCGCCACGACGCTGCACCGTGAGCGGGTGACGGTCGCGCTGAACGGCAAGCAGTCGGCCATCGTGCTGGTCGACGACCTCGACACCGGGGTGCGGGTGGTGAACGCCTACGCCGCCGAGCACCTGGAGATCCAGACCGTCGACGCCGCTGAGGTCGCCGGCCGAATCCGTTCGGCGGGCGCCATTTTCGTCGGCGCCTGGTCGCCGGTGAGCCTTGGCGACTACTGCGCCGGGTCCAACCACGTGCTGCCGACCGCCGGTTGCGCGCGGCACTCCAGTGGCCTGTCGGTGCAGACGTTCCTGCGTGGCATCCACGTCGTCGACTACACCGAGGCGGCCCTGAAAGACGTTGCGGGTCACGTGATCACGCTGGCCACGGCAGAGAACCTGCCGGCGCACGGTGAGGCTGTGCGCCGGAGGTTCGAACGCTGATGGGTAAGAAGATCTCCCTGGCCGACCTGCCGCTGCGGGAGAACCTGCGCGGCAAATCGCCGTACGGCGCACCGCAACTCGTGGTGCCGGTGCGGCTCAACACCAACGAGAACCCGCACCCGCCGACACCGGCGCTGGTCGACGACGTCGCCGCATCGGTCGCCGCGGCCGCCGCCGAGTTGCACCGCTACCCGGACCGCGACGCCATGGCGCTGCGCACCGATCTGGCCGCGTACATGCAGGCGCAGACGGGCGTCGTGTTGACGGCGGAAAACCTGTGGGCGGCAAACGGTTCCAATGAAATCCTGCAGCAGCTGCTGCAGGCGTTCGGCGGGCCGGGCCGCAGCGCCATCGGTTTCGTGCCGTCGTACTCGATGCACCCCATCATCTCGGACGGCACCCAGACCGAATGGCTGTCGGCCACCCGGGCGACCGATTTCGGCCTCGACGTCGACGTGGCGGTGGCCGCCATCGAGGCGCAGCGGCCCGACGTCGTCTTCGTGACCAGTCCCAACAACCCGACCGGGCAGAGCGTTCCGCTCGCCGACCTGCGCCGCCTGCTGGACGTCACGCCCGGTGTGCTGATCCTCGACGAGGCGTACGGCGAATTCTCGTCGCAGCCCAGCGGTGTCGCGCTGCTCGCCGAGTACCCGGCCAAGCTGATCATCAGCCGCACCATGAGCAAGGCGTTCGCCTTCGCCGGCGGGCGGCTGGGCTACCTCGTGGCCGATCCTGCCGTGATCGACGCGATGCTGCTGGTGCGGTTGCCGTATCACCTGTCGGTCCTGACGCAGGCGGCCGCGCGTGCCGCGCTGCGACATGCCGATGAGACGCTGAGCAGCGTCGCCACCTTGGCTTCGGAGCGGGACCGGGTGGCAGCGGCGTTGTCCGGCATGGGTTTCCGGGTGATCCCCAGTGACGCCAACTTCATCCTGTTCGGCGAGTTCGCCGATGCCGCGGCGACCTGGCAGCGCTACCTGGACGCCGGCGTGCTGATCCGCGACGTCGGAATCCCCGGATTCCTGCGCACCACCGTCGGTTTGGCCGCGGAGAACGACGCCCTGCTGGAAGTCAGCGCCAAGCTCGCCGCAACGGAACTAGCCCCACAAGGAGTTTCATGACCCGCCGCGCCCGCGTGGAACGCACCACCAAAGAGTCGAGCATCGTCGTCGAGATCGATCTGGACGGCACCGGCCAGGTCGACATCAGCACCGGGGTGCCGTTCTTCGACCACATGCTGACCTCCCTGGGCACGCACGCCAGCTTCGATCTGACGGTGCACGCCAAGGGTGACGTCGAGATCGAGGGTCACCACACCGTCGAGGACACCGCCATCGTCCTGGGCCAGGCGCTCGGCCAGGCCCTGGGCGACAAGAAGGGCATCCGCCGGTTCGGCGACGCGTTCATCCCGATGGACGAGACCCTGGCCCATGCGGCCGTTGACGTTTCGGGCCGTCCGTACTTCGTGCACACCGGTGAACCGGAGTCGATGGTGTCCTTCACCATCGCCGGGTCCTCGGTGCCGTACCACACCGTGATCAACCGGCACGTGTTCGAATCGCTGGCCTTCAACGCCAAGATCGCGCTGCACGTGCGCACGCTGTACGGCCGCGACCCGCACCACATCACCGAGGCGCAGTACAAGGCCGTGGCGCGCGCGCTGCGTCAGGCCGTCGAACCCGACCCGCGGGTGGCCGGCGTGCCGTCGACCAAGGGCACTCTGTGACAAAGAAACTCGTCGTTCTGGACTACGGCTCGGGCAATCTCCGGTCCGCGCAGCGCGCCCTCGAGCGGGTCGGCGCTGACGTCGAGGTCACCGCCGACGCCGCTGCCGCGGCTGCCGCCGACGGTCTGGTGGTGCCCGGTGTCGGCGCCTACGAGGCCTGCATGACCGGTCTGCGGTCGATCGGCGGCGAGAAGATCATCGCCGACCGGCTGGCCGCGGGTCACCCGGTGCTGGGTGTGTGCGTCGGCATGCAGATTCTGTTCTCGAAGGGCGTGGAGTTCGGGGTGCAGACCGAAGGCTGCGGGCAGTGGCCGGGTGAGGTCACCCGGCTGGACGCGCCGGTGATTCCGCACATGGGCTGGAACACCGTCGATGCTGCCGCCGACAGCACCCTGTTCAAGGGGCTCGACGCCGACACCCGGTTCTACTTCGTGCATTCCTACGCCGCCCAGCAGTGGGGCGGCCATGCCGACGCGAAGGTCACCTGGGCCACGCATCACGTGCCGTTCATCGCCGCCGTCGAAGACGGCGCGTTGTCGGCGACACAGTTTCATCCGGAGAAGAGCGGCGACGCAGGTGCGACGCTGTTGGCGAATTGGGTTGAGGGGCTATGAGTTTGATTCTGTTGCCGGCCGTTGACGTGGTCGACGGCAAGGCGGTGCGGCTGGTGCAGGGCAAGGCCGGCAGCGAGACCGATTACGGTTCGGCGCTGGAGGCGGCGCAGACCTGGCAGCGCGACGGTGCCGAGTGGGTGCACCTGGTGGACCTGGACGCCGCGTTCGGCCGGGGCAGCAACCGGGAACTGCTGGCCGAGGTCGTCGGCAAACTCGATGTGGCGGTGGAGCTTTCCGGTGGCATCCGTGACGACGAGTCGCTCAAAGCGGCCATGGACACCGGCTGCGCCCGCGTGAACATCGGCACCGCAGCGCTGGAGAGCCCGGAGTGGTGCAAGCGCGCCATCGGCGAGTACGGCGACCGCGTCGCCGTCGGCCTGGACGTGCAGTTCGAGAACGGCAGCTGGCGCCTGCGTGGCCGCGGCTGGGAGACCGACGGCGGCGACCTGTGGGAGGTGCTGGAACGCCTTGATGGCGAAGGCTGTTCGCGTTACGTCGTCACCGACGTCACCAAGGACGGCACGCTGACCGGTCCGAACCTCGATCTGCTGAGCACCGTGGCCGGTCGCACCAACGCGCCGATCATCGCATCGGGCGGCGTGTCGAGCCTGGACGACCTGCGCGCCATCGCCACGCTGACCGGGCAGGGCGTCGAGGGCGCCATCGTCGGAAAGGCCTTGTACGCAGAGCGGTTCACGCTGCCTGAGGCGCTGGCTGCGGTTAAGTGATCGAACCGGCGAGGTTGGCAGAGCTGGTCGCCGCGGCGACCAGCATCCTCGACGATGCTGTCGCCCCGTTCATCGCCGGCCACCAGGCCGATGCGGCAGTGCGCAAGAAGGGCAACGACTTCGCCACCGAGATCGACCTGGCCATCGAACGCCAGGTGGTTTCGGCGCTGACGGCCGCGACCGGAATCGGTGTGCACGGTGAGGAATTCGGTGGTGAGCCCATCGATTCCGAACTGGTGTGGGTGCTCGACCCCATCGACGGCACGTTCAACTACGCCGCCGGTTCGCCCATGGCGGCCATCCTGCTCGGCCTGCTGTGGCGGGGGACTCCGGTCGCCGGGCTGACCTGGCTGCCGTTCATGGGCCAGCGCTACGTCGCGACCGTGGACGGTCCCGTCCGCGACGGGGACACGGTATTGCCGCCGCTCGCCCCGACCACACTGGCCGAATCGATCATCGGCATCCAGACCTTCAACATCGATTCGAAGGGCCGGTTCCCGGGCCGGTGGCGCAATGCGGTCCTGTCGGGCCTGACGCGGGAATGCTCGCGGGTGCGCATGCACGGGGCCACGGGCCTCGACCTGGCCTACGTCGGCGCCGGCATCCTCGGCGGCGCGATCAGCTTCGGTCACCACATCTGGGACCACGCGGCAGGCGTGGCTCTGGTGCGGGCCGCGGGCGGTATCGTCACCGACCTGGCCGGTGAGCCGTGGACGGCCGATTCGAAGTCTGCGCTGGCCGCTGCGCCCGGTGTGCACGAGAGGATGCTGGAGATCGTGAAATCCGTTGGCATTCCGGAGGATTACCTGTGAGTCTCGCAACGCGCGTCATCCCGTGCCTGGACGTCGACGGCGGCCGGGTGGTCAAGGGCGTCAACTTCGAGAACCTGCGGGACGCCGGCGATCCCGTCGAGCTGGCCGCCGCGTACGACGCCGAGGGCGCCGACGAGCTGACATTCCTGGATGTCACCGCGTCGTCGTCGGGCCGCTCGACCATGCTCGAGGTGGTGCGCCGCACCGCCGAGCAGGTGTTCATCCCCCTGACCGTCGGTGGCGGTGTGCGCTCGGTCGAGGACGTCGACACGCTGCTGCGTGCCGGCGCCGACAAGGTCTCGGTCAACACTGCCGCCATCGCCCGGCCCGAACTGCTGTCGGAGCTGTCGCGCCAGTTCGGTTCGCAGTGCATCGTGCTGTCAGTGGATGCCCGCACCGTGCCGGCAGGCTCCGAACCGACCCCGTCAGGCTGGGAGGTGACGACCCACGGCGGCCGTCGCGGCACCGGCATCGACGCCGTCGAATGGGCCACGCGCGGAGCCGAACTCGGCGTCGGGGAGATCCTGCTCAACTCGATGGACGCCGACGGCACCAAGGCCGGATTCGACCTGGCGATGCTGCGGGCGGTGCGTGCCGCGGTCAGCGTGCCGGTGATCGCGAGCGGGGGAGCGGGCGCCGTCGACCACTTCGCACCCGCGGTGCAGGCCGGTGCCGACGCTGTCCTGGCGGCCAGTGTGTTCCACTTCCGCGAGCTGACCATCGGTCAGGTGAAGGAAGCGATGGCGGCCGAAGGGATCACGGTCCGATGAGCGTGTCGACGGCGGGTCTCAACCACATGTCCGGACTGGAACGGTCAACTTTCCTTGACTGTCAAGGAAAGTTGACGACTCCGGTTCGAACGTGTGACAGGAGCGCCGACACGCGGGGGGCCGACACGCCGGGCGCAGGCAGGTCCGCCGTCACCTGGAGACTGCCATGAGCCTCGATCCGAATATCGCCGCCCGACTCAAGCGCAACGAGGCCGGGTTGTTCACCGCCGTGGCGCAGCAGCGCGGCACCGGCGACGTGCTGATGGTCGCCTGGATGGACGACGACGCGCTGGCCCGCACCCTGGAAACCCGTGAGGCGACGTACTTTTCGCGCTCGCGCGGTGAGCAGTGGGTCAAAGGTCTGACGTCGGGCCACACGCAGTACGTGCACTCGGTGCGGTTGGACTGCGACGGCGATGCCGTGTTGCTCGAGGTCGACCAGGTCGGCGGTGCCTGCCACACCGGCGACCACAGCTGTTTCGACGCAGACCAGTTGCTCGCCCCCGAGTCCTAATCCGGGACGGGCAGGTGTTGTTCGACCAGAGCACGTCCGTCGGCCCGCAGTGCGTCGTCGACGTCGACACCCAGAACCCGTAGCGCCGCGTCGGCGATATCGGCTGCCACCTCGTCACCGGCAATGCCCGGATCGTCGACCCGTTGCGCGATGACGGTCTCGGTCAGGCGCACCGGTAGCCCGCACCGGAATTCGTCGCCGCCCACGACGTCGACTGCCAGCTCGCGGTACACGGCGTGCAGCTCGCGGCGTCTGCGGTGGAAGCCTTCGATGCCGTCGACCTCCGGCAGTAGATAGAGCCGGCCCAGGTTCCACGGCACGGACAGCAGGTTGGCCGCGTCACCGGCAGTCACCGCCCACAGCGCCGCCCGTGGATCGTCCACCGAGCGTGTCACGCGCCGTGCGAATTCCAGTGACGGCACCACCGTTGCGCCGAGCAGTGCTTCGAGGATGGCTTCCTTGTTGGGGAAGTGGTGGTACAGCGAGGCTTGCCGGATGCCGACCGCCTCGGCGATGGACCGCGTCGAGGTCACGGTAAACCCCTGCGTCACGAACAGTTCTCCGGCGGCGTCGAGGATCTGCTCGACGGCGGTACTGCCGGGGCGTAGGGCATCGCGATGACGGGGGCGGCCGGGGCGGCTCATGCCACTACTGTGCCACCTGCGGTCATCCGCGCAGCGTCGGCTCGCACGAAACCCAACTGTTACACCGCGACCCACGCCGGAAACGTCGGTGACCCATCTGCGTCACGCTTCGCATTAATTCTGTCATTTGACAGGTATTAATCTTTGAAGAAGCGGGATCGGATGACATTGACCAACACGTCGCCGGCGGATCACGACGATCTAGCCGAGTTCGGCTACGACCAACAGTTGCACCGCTCGCTGGGCAAGTTCGCCTCGTTCGCGGCCGGCTTCTCGTTCGTCTCGATCCTGACCACGATCTTCCAATTGTTCGGCCTCGGATACAGTTTCGGCGGTCCGGCGTTCTTCTGGACCTGGCCTGCGGTATTCATCGGCCAGTTTGCCGTGGCCCTGTGCTTCGCCGAACTCGCCGCGCGGTACCCGATCTCTGGCGCCATCTACCAGTGGGCCCGTCGCCTCGGCGGTGAGGTGGTCGGTTGGTTCGGCGGCTGGTTCATGATCCTCGCGCAGATCATCACGGCGTCGGCCGCGGCCATCGCGCTGCAGGTGGTGCTGCCGGCGGTGTGGTCGGGTTTCCAGATCATCGGCACCGACACCGCTCTCACGTCCGCGGACGGCGCCGCCAACGCGGTGCTGCTGGGTACCGCGCTGCTGGTGATCACCACCACCATCAACTGCATCGGCGTCCGCTGGATGTCGCGAGTCGCGACCATCGGGGTCTGCTGCGAGATCGTCGGCGTCATCGCGGTCGTCGGCGTGTTCTTCACCCATGCACAGCGTGGTCCCCAGGTCGTTTTCGACACCGGCGCAGCGGGTCCCGGGTACGGCTGGGCGTGGATCGCCTCCGGCCTCATGGCCGCATACGTCATGGTCGGCTTCGGGTCGGCCGGTGAACTCGCCGAGGAGACCCGCGACGCGCGCCGGGTCGCCCCGCGCACCATCCGCTCGGCGCTCACCGTCTCCGCGCTCGGCGGTGGTCTGATGATCATCGGCGCCCTGATGGCCGCCCCGAGCCTGACCGATGGGCGCCTGGCGACCGAGGGCCTGCCCTACGTGCTGGGCGCGGTGCTGTCCTCGCCGTGGGGGACCTTGCTCCTCGTCGACGTCGCCATTGCAATCTTCATCTGCACCTTGGCCATTCAGACCGCCGCCACCCGTCTGATGTTCTCCATGGCACGCGACCACCGGCTGCCGTTCTCGTCACTGCTGTCCCGCGTCAATCCGGCTACTGGGACGCCCATTCCGCCGGCCATCGTGGTCGGTGTCGCCTGTGTCGGCGTGCTGCTGGTCAACGTCGGCAACTCCGCGATCTTCGCGACCCTCGCCAGCGTCTGCATCATCGCGATCTACATCGCCTACCTGCTGGTGACCGCACCGCTCCTGGCGCACCGACTGCGCGGAATGCGTTGGGATGCAACGGTCACTGACGCCGGCGGCCGGCCACTGTTCTCGATGGGCCGCTGGGGCCTGCCGATCAACGTGTTCGCCGTGGTGTACGGCGTGGCGATGGTGATCAACCTGGCCTGGCCGCGCCCGGAAATCTACGACCCGACCGGCACCATGCCGCTGCTCGTCTGGGCCGGGCCGTTCACCATCGTTGCCATCGTCGCGCTCGGTGCCCTGTGCTTCCCGTACCGACGGGAACACCCCCGCCCCGTCGGTTCGCTCTGACCTCGTCCAATCCGCAACTGCCGAAAGGATTCTCGTGACTGTCTCGTCCACCTCAACAACCGCTGCCGCCCGTGCGCACGCCCGCGCCCAAGCCGGCACTCACACGGCAGCCATGCCCGTCGTCCCGGCGTCGCTGTGGCCGACGCCGCCCGCCGGTGTCGACGCCGCCCGCCTGACCTGGGCCGAGACGGTGCCCGGCGGTCGCTACAGCAGCAAGGTGCTGGCCCGCGGAACCCGGTTGCGGCTCACCGACATCGACGGCCGCGCGTGCGCGCACCTGCTGCTGTGGCGCGCCGACGCCCCATGGGAGCGGCTCAACACCGCCGACACCGTCAAGGTGCCGTGGCAGGCGTACCTCGGTACCGGACATCCGCTGCTCGACGACCAGGGACGGGTCCTGGCGACCATCGTCGCCGACACGTCCGGTCACCATGACGCGTTGTGCGGCACCACAACCCGCGCCCAGAACGAAGCCCGCTACGGAGCCGGCACCGCGCATTCGGACAGCCCGGCCGGCCGCGAGCTCCTGGTGCTCGCCGCGCTCAAGCACGGCCTCGGACCGCGCGACGTCGGCCCCGGGGTGTCGTTCTTCCACGGCGTCCGTGCCGACGATGCGGGTCAGCTCGAGTCGACGGGCTCGGCCGGTCCCGGCACCGCTGTCGAACTGATCGTGCACCTGCCGGTGATCGTGGCGATCGCCAACACCGCGCACCCGCTCGACCCCGAGCCGAGCTTCAACACCTCCGACCTGGAGGTCCTGGCCTGGTCCGCTCCTGGCGACCTCGCCGAGCTCGCCGCCCGCGCCGAGACCATCGGGCCCGAATACGAACGCGCCCACCGCAACACCGAAGACTTCTGGACCGCACTGCATCTCACCGAAGGAGCATCCGCATGAGCACCGCCATCGACTCGGTCCCCGCGCTGGTTTCCGGCACGACCATCCTCGACGAGATCGTCGACGCCCGCGGCCCCTGGTCGGCGATCATCAAGGAAGGCGATGTGCTGACCATCGTCGACCTGCACGGCAACCAGGCCGTCGACACCCTGATCTACGGGGCGCACGACACGTCGCAGCGCTACAGCGCCCAGACGACCATCACGGCGCAGCGGTCACTGTTCGTCGGCACCGGAACGGTGTTGCGGGACAGCGACGGTGGGGCACTGATGACCGTCGTGGCCGACGAGGTGGGCAACCATGACACCGTCGGCGGCGCCTGCTCGCAGGAGTCCAACACCCTGCGCTACGGCCACCACACCCGTCACCAGCACGCCTGCGTGGAGAACTTCCTGATCGAAGGCGCGCGCTACGGCCTCGGAAAACGCGATCTGGCACCGAATCTCAACTTCTTCATGAACGTGCCGGTCGAGGCCGACGGCACCCTCGGCATCGTCGACGGGTTGTCGGCGCCGGGGCTGCGGGTCGCGCTGCGCGCCGACACCGACGTCCTCGTGCTGGTGTCCAACTGCCCGCAGATCAACAACCCGTGCAACGGCTTCGATCCGACGCCGGTGCGGATGATCGTCACCCGCCCATGACCGTCACCGTGCTTCGACCCGGGCCGAGCACCACCGTCCAGGACTGGCCGGGCCGCATCGGCTACTGGCAGGTGGGCGTGCCGCCGTCAGGTCCGATGGACGACCTGTCGCTGCGGCTGGCCAACCTCGCGGTCGGTAATGCCGAGGGCGCGCCCGGCCTGGAGGCGACGATGGCCGGTCCGACACTGGGATTCGATGAGGCGACCGTCGTCTGCGTCACGGGTGCCCCGGTCTCGGTGACGCTCGACGGGGTGCCGGCGCGGCAGTGGGCACCCATCGCGGTGCCCGAGGGCGGTGTGCTCGAGATCGGTGCGGTGCAGGGCGTCGGGATGCGCATCTACATCGCGGTGGCCGGCGGCATCGAGGCCGAGGCCTACCTCGGCTCGCGCTCGACGTTCACGCTCGGCAAGTTCGGCGCCCTCGGCCGCGCGCTGGCCGCCGGTGACCGCCTCGACCTGGGTGCCGCGGTGGGGCGTCCGCGCCGGCTCACCGACGAGGAGGTCCCGTCGATCGGCCACGAGTGGCGCCTGGCGGTCACCGAAGGACCGCACGGGGCGCCGGAGTTCTTCACCCGGGCCGACATCGAAACCCTCTACGAGGCCACGTATCTGGTCGACCATAACCTGGACCGCACCGGCGTACGCCTGGTCGGGCCCAAGCCGCAGTGGACCCGGCCCGACGGCGGTGAGGCGGGCCTGCATCCCTCCAACATCCACGACACGCCGTATTCGGTTGGCGCCCTGGACTTCACCGGTGACACCCCGATCCTGCTCGGCCCGGACGGCCCCAGCCTCGGCGGCTTCGTCTGCCCGGTGACGGTGACATCTGCCGATCGCTGGAAGCTCGGCCAGCTGACCCCCGGCGACCGGGTGCGCTTCGTCCCGGTGCGGGCCAGTGCCGCCGCACCGCTGGCAGCCCTCGGTATGTCGCGACGGGCGGCCTCGCCCGTGGTGCGCAGTCCCCGCGGTGACGGCGACGACGGCGTCCTGCACCGCGGCGTCACCGGCGACGGGACGACGTCGATGACGTTGCGCCGCAGCGGTGATGACAACCTCCTGGTCGAATACGGAACGATGACACTGGATTTGGTGCTGCGGGCGCGGGTGCACGCGCTGCACACCGCGATCGAGGCCCACCGCCCCCGCGGGATCATCGACCTGACACCCGGAATCCGTTCGCTGCAGGTCAAGTTCGACGCCGCGCTCACCGACCACCAGACGATGACCGCCTTCGTGCTCGACATCGAGTCCGCGCTCGGGCCCGTCGACCGGTTGGTGCTGCCGAGCCGCTCGGTGCGGTTGCCGCTGAGCTGGGACGACCCCACCATCCGGCTGGCCATCGAGCGGTACCAGAACGGCGTGCGCGACGACGCCCCGTGGTGCCCCAGCAATATCGAGTTCATCCGCCGCATGAACGGCCTGGAATCCCACCAGGAGGTGTTCGACATCGTCCACGCGGCAAGCTATCTCGTGCTCGGCCTGGGCGACGTCTACCTGGGCGCCCCGGTCGCGACCCCCGTCGATCCCCGGCACCGGGTGGTCACCACCAAGTACAACCCGGCGCGTACCTGGACTCCGGAGAATGCGGTGGGTATCGGTGGTGCCTATCTCTGCATCTACGGTATGGAAGGCCCGGGCGGCTACCAGCTGATGGGCCGTACCACCCAGGTGTGGAACCACCGATACCCGCTGTCCGCGCCCGGTTTCGAGCCCGAACAGCCCTGGCTGCTGCGGTTCTTCGACCAGGTGTCGTGGTATCCGGTGTCCTCCGATGAACTGACCGATCTGCGTGCTGACGTCGCTGCCGGGCGCGGCACCGTCGACATCACCGAGGGTGAGTTCCGCATTGCGGACTATCTGAACTTCCTGTCGCGCGAGGCCGACGACATCGCCGCCGTGCGACAGCGGATGACCACCGCCCGCAACGAGGAGCGGGCCCGCTGGGAGGCCAGCGGAGAGATCGGCGCACGCAAGAAGCCCGGGAGCGCGACGATCAAGCGGCGAGGAACGAGCCGCGATGAGGAGTGCGACCAATCAGATTCAGGTGCCACAACAGGACAGGAGGTCGCATGACGGACCGGATCGGTGCCGCGTTCGCGGCCATCGCACAGCGGCCCGAAGCCTTCATCACCGTGCGTGACGAAGCCGCGGTGCGCCAGGAGGTCGCGCAGGCGCAGGGTCCGCTGGCCGGTCAGCTGTTGGCCGTCAAGGACAACGTCGACGTCGCCGGCCTGCCGACCACCGCGGCATGCCCGGGCTACGCCTACACCCCGGATGCCGACGCTCCCGTGGTGGCGGCGCTGCGGGCGGCCGGTGCGGTGGTGATCGGCAAGACCAACCTGGACCAGTTCGCCACCGGACTTGTCGGCACCCGCAGCCCCTACGGCGCGGTCCGTGACGCGCGGCGGCCGGACCGGATCTCGGGCGGCTCATCGTCGGGTTCGGCGGTCGCGGTGGCCATCGGCGCGGCCGACATCGGAATCGCCACGGACACCGCGGGATCGGGCCGGGTGCCCGCGGCGTACCAGAAACTGGTCGGCATCAAGGCGACGATAGGTCTGGTGTCGACCACCGGCGTCGTCCCGGCCTGCCCGAGCTACGACTGCGTGACGATCCTCGCGCGCGACCTGACCACCGCGGAGCAGGCCATGGCCGTCATGGCGACGACGACGCAGCGGCCGTGGCCGGCCTCGACCCGGTTCGCCGCGCCCGCCGCCCCGACCCTGGCGGTTCCGACCGAACTGCCCGCGATGGCTCCCGGCTGGGATGCCGCGTTCCAGCGGGCCGTCGACGCCGCGCGGGACGCCGGGATGCGCATCGTGCCCATCGATCTGACCGATTTCCTGGCCGCCGCCCGGCTGCTGTACGACGGTGCACTGGTCGCCGAGCGCACGGAAGCGGTGGGGGACTTCATCAGTGGCGCCGGTGACGACGCCGGCCTCGATCCGACGGTGGCGGCCATCATCAGGGCCGGAGGCAGCCATTCGGCGACGGGATTGTTGCGTGACCGTCGCGAGTTGGACCGCCTGCGGGAGCGGGCCTTCCGTGAGTTGGGGGAGTGCGACGCACTGCTGGTCCCCACCGCACCCTTGCAGCCGACGCTCGCCGAGGTGGCGGCCGACCCGGTCGGCGTCAACGCCCGGATCGGCACGTACACCAATTTCTGCAATCTGTTCGACATGTGCGGCGTCGCGGTACCCGCCGGCGAGATCGCCGAACCAGATGGCACCACAGCACAATTCGGAGTGACGGTGCTGGGCCGGGCCTTCGACGACGCGGTGGTGGCCGACATCGCGGCCCGGCTGACCGGCGGCGAGCGCGGTGCGGTGGCATCCTGGCCGGAGCGGGCCGGCGCCGGAGTGCTGACGCTGGTGGTCGCCGGTGCGCATCTGCGGGACCAGCCGCTGGCCGGTCAGCTCCACGATCTCGGGGCTCGGTGGGACGGTCCGGCCCGCACAGCCGAGCGCTACCGGATGACCGCGCTGCCGTCCGGTAAGCCCGCGCTGGTGCGGGTGCCGCGCGTTGGGCGGGCGTTCGAGGTCGAGCGCTGGTCGCTGTCGCCCGCGGCGCTCGGGAAGTTCCTTGCCGCCCTCCCGACACCCATGGGATTGGCGGCGGTGGAGCTCGACGACGGGTCCTGGGAGACCGGGTTCGTGTGTGCCGACGAGGCGGCCATCGCGGCACCCGACATCTCGGAGTTCGGCGGCTGGCGCGCCTACCTACAGGCCCGGGAGTTCGCTACCCAGTGATTTGTGCACGATTTTCCGCGGCGAGCGCGGAAAATCGTGCACGAATCCCTACCAGCTAGCCGATGCGGGAACTCGCGGAGGCGCGTGCGGACCAGCGGCCGTCGTCATAGCCGACGGTCACCGGATGCGAGAAGGCCTCTGTCACATGATCGGTCGTTACCGTATCGACCGCCGGGCCCACCGCGATGGTGCGGCCGTCGGCGATCAGCAGGGCGTGCGACGTGGACGTCGGCAGCTCCTCGAGATGATGCGTCACCAGGATCGACGCCATCTCGGGGTGTGAATGTTCCAGCGCGTCAAGGGTTTCCAGCAGCTGTTCGCGGGCAGCCACGTCCAGGCCGGTGGTCGGTTCGTCGAGCAGCAGCAGCCGTGGCTCGGCGATCAGGGCACGGGCGATCAGGGTCCGGCCCCGCTCGCCCTGCGACAGCGTGGGCCACACGGCGTCGGCCCGGTGAGTTAGTCCGACGGTGCCGATCAGTGCGTCGGCGCGCCCGATGTCGTCAGCGGTCGGCGTCCAGCGCGCCGCGATGTCGATGGTGCCGGTGATGCCCGTCAGCACGACCTCGCGGACGGTCAGCGGATACTGCAACCGGTGCCGTGGATTGACGTGGCCGATCGACCGGCGCAGCGGGGCCAGGTCGGTCCGGCCCATCTGTGCGCCCAGCACCCGCACGGTACCCGTCGTCGGGAACGTCACCGCGCCGCAGAAGCCGAGCAGCGTGATCTTGCCTGCGCCGTTGGGGCCGAGCAGTGCCCAGTGCTCGCCTTCCTGGACCGTCAGCGAGATGCCGTCGATGATCTGCTTGCCCTCGCGGCGGAAGGTCACCTGGTCGAGTTCGAGGACCGGCGTCATGAGAACGATTCCTTCAGGGTGCTCAGGTGGGTGCGGCTGGCGTCGGCGGCCGCGGCGGGATCACGCGCCACGATGGCGTCGGCGAGCTGCTGGTGTAGGGCGTGGTCGCACGGCTCCGAGGCGATCGGGCGAATTTTGAGCATGTCGATCATCGCGAGCCGTAGTCGGGGGAGGAACAGGTCGAACAACTGGATCAGTACGTCGTTGTGGGCCGCAGCGATCACCGCGCGGTGAAATGCCATGTCCGCGTCCACATGTTCGGGTACCGACTGGCCGGTGACGCCGCGGGCGGCGAGGGTGCGCCGGATGACGCGAATGTCGGCCGGCGTGCGGCGGGTGGCCGCCAATGCCGCGCCCTCGGCCTCGATGGCGATGCGGGCTTCGATCACCGAGGCGATGTTCGCGCTGCGCAGCACGGTGTCCCAGTCGTCGGGGACATCGAGGGCGGTGACGAACACGCCGGCGCCCTGGCGGCTGTCGAGGACGCCTTTTCCGGCGAGTTCGCGGATGGCCTCGCGCAGGGTCGAGCGGCCGACGCCGAGCTGGGCGGCCAGGGTGGTTTCACCCGGAAGGCGTTGTCCCAGTGCCCATTCGCCGTCTTTGATGCGCGTCAGCAGGAGCTGTGCGGCTTGCGCCGCCAGGGGTTGACGCTGTACCTGCGCGACCATGAAACCTCTCTACTTGTCTGAGGAGTTGTGTATAGTCTAGCCATCATGACGCGCGTGCTCCTCCTTGGCTGCCGCGGCGGGGTCTGACACGACCGGCCCCCTGCCGTGGGGCTTCGTCGCGACCGGTCACTTCCTCACCTGACCGAAAGCAGACCACTCATGAGCACCACCTGGAACCGTCAACAACCGTCGTCCATGCCCTGGCATCGCTACACCGATGTCTTCAATCGTGTGGAAGTCCCTATCGCACACAGGGATTGGCCCAACAACCGAATCACCGCCGCGCCGCTCTGGGTTCCCGTCGACCTGCGCGACGGCAACCAGGCCCTGGCTGAACCGATGGACCCCGATCGCAAACGTCAGTTCTTCGAACAGCTCGTCGCCATCGGCTACAAGGAGATCGAGGTCGGCTACCCGTCTGCCTCGCAGACCGACTTCGACTTCGTCCGGCTGCTCGCCGAAACCGACATCGCACCAGACGATGTCACCATCGCGGTGTTCACCCCGGCCCGCCGCGACCTGATCGAGCGGACCGTCGAATCGGTGCGGGGCATGCGCAACGACGTCGTCATCCACATGTACACCGCGACCGCGCCGACGTGGCGAAACACCGTGCTGGGCAAGGATCGTGACGAGCTGCGCAGTCTGATCCTGCATGGCGCGCTCGACGTGCTGACGTTGACGGAGGACATGCCGAACGTCAGGTTCCAGTTCTCCCCGGAGGTGTTCAACCTCACCGAGCCCGATTATGTGCTGGAACTCTGTGACGCCGCAACGCAGCTGTGGGACGCCACCGCGGATCGGCCGGTGATCCTGAATCTGCCTGCGACCGTGGAGGTGGCGACGCCCAACGTGTATGCCGATCAGATCGAGTACATGCACCGGAACCTCGCCCGCCGCGATGCGGTGATCCTGTCGATACACCCGCACAACGACCGGGGGACAGGCGTGGCCTGTGCCGAATTGGCAGTCCTGGCCGGGGCGCAACGCGTCGAGGGCTGCGTGTTCGGCAATGGCGAGCGCACCGGCAACGTCGACATCGCCACCCTGGCGCTGAATCTGTATGCGCAGGGCGTCGACCCGATGATCGACTTCTCCGACATCGACGCGATCGCCCGCACGGTCGCGCACTGCACGCGGATGCCCATCCACGAGCGGCATCCGTACGTCGGCGACCTGGTGCACACCGCGTTCTCCGGCACGCATCAGGACGCCATCAAGAAGGGCCTGGCCGAACATAGTGCCCGGGCCGCTGCGGAGAACAAGTCGGAACGCGAAATCGATTGGCGCGTACCGTATCTGCCGATCGATCCGGCCGACATCGGCCGCAGCTACGACGCCGTCATCCGGGTCAACTCACAGTCCGGAAAGGGCGGCATCGCCTATCTGCTGCACACCGGGTACGGACTGGACCTGCCCCGACGGCTGCAGATCGACTTCGCCCGCCATGTCCAGGCCCACACCGACGGCAGTGGCACCGAAGTGACGGCCGCTGAGCTGTACGACTTGTTCGAGGCGACCTACCTGGGCTGCGGCGGCCCCGTCGAGCTGAAGGATTGGCACACCAACAGCGACGAGACCACCGAGATCACCGTGACCGTCAACGGGATTGCGCACACGAGCACACATCGCGGCGTCGGTCCGGTCGAAGCGCTGACCCTGGCACTGGCCGACGTGGGCCGGACCGTCGAGATTCTGGGCCTGACGCAGCAGTCCATCGGCGCGACGGCGGTCACCTACCTCGAACATCGCGGCGGCTGGGCCTGTGGCCGCAGCGACTCGGTGCTCACCGCGTCACTGGCCGCGGTGATCCGGGCGGCTAACGCGTCCTGAGCACCTCGAGCGCCTTGTCGGCGTGAGAGTCCATCGAGATCTCGCTGGCGATGACCTCGAGCACCGTGCGGTCGGTGTCGATGACGAACGTGGTCCGCTTGACGGGCATCAGCTTGCCGAGCAGACCACGTTTCACACCGAACTGTTCGGCCACCGCACCCGAGGTGTCCGACAGCAGCGGGTAGTCGAAGCTGTGCTTCTCGGCGAACTTGTCCTGCTTTTCCACCGCGTCCATGCTGATCCCGACCCGGGAGGCGCCGACGGCCGCGAACTCGGCGGCGAGGTCGCGGAAGTGGCAGGCCTCGATGGTGCAGCCCGGCGTCATGGCCGCGGGGTAGAAGAAGAGCGCGATCGGCCCATTCGCCAACAGTTCGGTAAGGCTGCGGTTCGTCCCGGTCTGGTCAGGGAGAGAGAAATCCGGAACCACGTCGCCCGTCTTGATAGCACCGTTCATGGTTGCCACGCTACTTCTGGGAGGATGACCGCGTGAAGACGACCTCACGTGAGGAATTCCAGGCGCTGGCCGCCGAGCACCGTGTCGTGCCGGTGACGCGCAAGGTGCTCGCCGACAGCGAGACGCCGTTGTCGGCCTACCGCAAGCTGGCCGCCAACCGTCCCGGCACGTTTCTGCTGGAATCGGCGGAGAACGGGCGGTCGTGGTCGCGCTGGTCGTTCATCGGCGCCGGTGCGCCCTCGGCGCTGACGGTCCGTGACGGTGAAGCCGTCTGGCTCGGCACCACACCGCAGGGCGCGCCGAGCGGCGGCGACCCGCTGCAGGCGGTGCGCGACACGCTGGCGCTGCTGCAGACCGCGCCGGTGCCGGGGCTGCCGCCGCTGTCAAGCGGGCTGGTGGGGTACTTCGCCTACGACATGGTGCGGCGCCTGGAACGCCTCCCCGAACTGGCGAAAGACGATCTCAAGCTGCCCGACATGGTGCTGCTGCTGGCCACCGACATGGCCGCCGTCGACCACCACGAGGGCACCATCACCCTCATCGCCAACGCCGTCAACTGGAACGGCACCGACGAGCGCGTCGACTGGGCGTATGACGATGCCGTCTCCCGCCTCGACGTCATGACCAAGGCGCTGGGGGAGCCGCTGCCGTCGAGCATCGCGACCTTCAGCCGGCCACAGCCGCAACCGCGCCAGCAGCGCACGGTCGAGGAGTACACGGCCATCGTCGAGAAGCTCGTCGGCGACATCGAGGCAGGTGAGGCGTTCCAGGTGGTGCCCTCGCAGCGGTTCGAGTTGGACACCGCCGCCGACCCGATCGACGTCTACCGCATCCTGCGGGTCACCAACCCGAGCCCGTACATGTATCTCCTCAACGTGCCCAATGCCGAAGGCGGCCTTGACTTCTCGGTGGTCGGCTCCAGCCCGGAGGCGCTCGTCACGGTGACGGACGGCGTGGCGACCACCCACCCGATCGCCGGCACCCGCTGGCGCGGCGCCACCGAAGAGGACGACGTCCTCCTCGAAAAGGAGCTTCTGGCCGACGACAAGGAGCGCTCCGAGCACCTCATGCTGGTCGACCTGGGCCGCAACGATCTGGGCCGCGTCTGCAAGCCCGGGACCGTGCGCGTCGAGGACTACAGCCACATCGAGCGCTACAGCCACGTCATGCACCTCGTCTCCACCGTCACCGGCCACCTCGCCGACGACAAGACCGCGCTGGACGCCGTCACCGCCTGTTTCCCGGCGGGGACGCTGTCGGGGGCGCCGAAGGTCCGGGCCATGGAACTCATCGAAGAGGTCGAACTGACCCGCCGCGGCCTGTACGGCGGTGTGCTCGGGTACCTCGATTTCGCCGGCAACGCCGACTTCGCCATCGCGATCCGCACCGCGCTGATGCGTGGCGGCACGGCCTACGTGCAGGCCGGTGGCGGCGTCGTCGCAGACTCGAACGGGCCGTACGAGTACAACGAGTCGTCCAACAAGGCCAAGGCCGTGCTGGCGGCGATCGCGGCCGCCGAGACGCTGAGCGAGCCGTGAGGACCACCCGCACCGCCCAGCTGCTGCTGCTCGTCGCCGCCCTGATGCTGTGGGGTGCCTCCCGGCTGCCCTGGGTCGACGTGTCGTCGTTCGACGGGCTGGGCCAGCCGAAGACGACGACGCTGTCCGGCGCGGCCTGGTCAACGGCCCTCATCCCGCTGGCACTGTTGGCCGGAGCTGCCGCGGTGGCGGCGCTGGCCGTACGGGGCTGGGCGCTGCGGCTGCTGGCACTGCTGGTCGCCGTGGCGAGCGCGGGCATGGGGTATCTGGCCATCAGCTTGTGGGCGGTCACCGACGTCTCGGTGCGCGCCGCCGACATGGCGCAGATCGCGGTCATGTTCCTGGTGGGGACACAGCGGCACTACTGGGGCGCCGGGGTGACGCTGGCTGCCGCAGTGTTGACGCTGGTCGGAGCCGTGTTGCTGATGCGCTCGGCCGGCCGGGGAGCGGTTGCGCCGGCGACCTCCAAGTACGCCGCGCCGGGCGCGCGGCGCGAAGCTGCGCAGGAGGAGGCCTCCGACGGCATGTCCGAACGGATGATGTGGGACGCCCTCGACGAGGGGCACGATCCGACCCAGAACGACGGCGGGAGCAAATGAGCGTCAGCGAGGAGCCGAAGGCGGATCGCGCGTGAGTGTGGCCCGGTGGCAGTCTGCGCCGCCCTGGCGACTACCCTTCGAGATGATCATCTGGCTTGCCGAACCGGCACGGAAGGACGACGACGCGTTATGACTTCGGGGACCGTGCTCGACTCCATCATCGAGGGAGTTCGCGCTGATGTTGCCACCCGCGAAGCCGCGCTGAGCCTGACCGAGGTCAAAGAGCGGGCCAAGCAGGCGCCGGCCGCCAAGGAGGCGCTTGCCGCCCTGCGTCAGCCGGGCATCGGCGTCATCGCCGAGGTGAAGCGGGCCAGCCCCAGCAAGGGGGCGCTGGCGCAGATCGATGATCCCGCCAAGCTGGCCAAGGCCTACGAGTCCGGCGGCGCGCGGGTGATCAGCGTGCTGACCGAGGAGCGTCGCTTCAACGGCTCGCTGGCAGACCTGGACGCCGTGCGTGCCGCGGTGTCGATTCCCGTGCTGCGCAAGGACTTCATCGTCACGCCGTACCAGATTCACGAGGCCCGGGCCCACGGCGCCGACATGCTGCTGCTGATCGTCGCCGCGCTGGAGCAGTCGGTGCTGACCTCGATGATCGACCGGACCGAGTCGCTCGGGATGACCCCGCTGGTCGAGGTGCACACCGAGGAAGAAGCGGACCGCGCCATCCAGGCCGGTGCCAAGGTCATCGGCGTCAACGCCCGTGACCTCAAGACCCTCGAGGTCGACCGCGACTGCTTCGGCCGTATCGCGCCCGGCCTGCCGAGCAACATCATCCGGATCGCCGAGTCGGGGGTGCGTGGCACCGCCGACCTGCTGGCCTACGCCGGTGCCGGCGCCGACGCCGTCCTCGTCGGTGAAGGCCTGGTGACCAGTGGCGATCCCCGCAGCGCCGTCGCCGACCTGGTGACTGCCGGCACGCACCCGTCCTGCCCGAAACCAGCCCGCTGAATTGCGGGCTCCTGCGCGAAGAAGCAGCCCGAGTTCTCATGTCTGATCACACAGGTACTGAATTGCCGCGGATGAGCGCGGCGGTCGCCGAAGCCACGAGCCACGACCCCGACGCCAAGGGGCATTTCGGTGCCTACGGCGGCCGTCTGGTGCCCGAGGCCCTGATGGCGGTCATCGAGGAAGTCACCGCGGCCTACGACAAGGTCCGCACCGACCAGACCTTCCTCGACGAGCTCGACCGGCTGCAGCAGCACTACACAGGCCGGCCGTCGCCGTTGTACGAAGCGACGCGCCTGTCCGAACACGCCGGCGGCGCGCGGCTTTTCCTCAAGCGGGAAGACCTGAACCACACCGGTTCTCACAAGATCAACAACGTGCTCGGCCAGGCGCTGCTGGCCAAGCGCATGGGCAAGACCCGCGTCATCGCCGAGACCGGCGCCGGCCAGCATGGCGTCGCCACCGCGACGGCCTGCGCGCTGCTGGGCCTGGAGTGCGTCGTCTACATGGGTGCGGTCGACACCGCCCGGCAGGCGCTGAACGTCGCCCGGATGCGGCTGCTCGGCGGCACCGTGGTGTCGGTGGAGGCCGGTTCGGCGACCCTCAAGGACGCCATCAACGAAGCCTTCCGCGACTGGGTCACCAACGCGGACAACACCTACTACTGCTTCGGCACTGCGGCCGGGCCGCACCCGTTCCCCGTCATGGTGCGCGACTTCCAGCGCGTCATCGGCATGGAGGCACGGGTCCAGGTGCAGGAGCAGGCCGGCCGGTTGCCCGACGCGGTGACCGCCTGTGTCGGTGGCGGATCGAACGCCATCGGCGTCTTCCACGCCTTCATCGATGACCCGGGCGTGCGTCTGGTCGGTTTCGAAGCAGCCGGTGACGGTGTCGAAACCGGAAGGCACGCCGCCACTTTCACCGGCGGCTCGCCGGGCGCGTTCCAGGGATCCTTCTCCTATCTGCTGCAGGACGAGGACGGCCAGACCATCGAATCCCATTCGATCTCAGCGGGTTTGGACTACCCGGGCGTCGGCCCCGAGCACGCGTACCTCAAGGACATCGGCCGCGCCGAGTACCGGCCGGTGACCGACACCGAGGCCATGGAAGCGTTCGGCCTGCTGTGCCGCACCGAGGGCATCATCCCGGCCATCGAGTCGGCGCACGCCGTTGCAGGCGCGTTGAAACTGGGTAGCGAGCTGGGCCGCGGCTCGGTGATCGTGGTGAACCTGTCCGGCCGCGGCGACAAGGACGTCGAGACCGCCGCGAAGTGGTTCGGGCTGATGGACGGCGAGACGGGGGAAGCGTCATGAGCCGACTGGCTGGATTGTTCGAATCGTGCCGCGCTGAAGGGCGTTCGGCGCTGATCGGCTACCTGCCGACCGGCTACCCCGATGTGCAGAATTCGATCGATGCGATGGTCGCCATGACCGAATCCGGTTGCGACATCATCGAAGTCGGCGTCGCGTACTCCGACCCGGGCATGGACGGGCCGGTCATCGCCGCCGCCACCAACACCGCTCTGCAGAACGGGGTTCGCGTCCGCGACGCGTTGAAGGCCGTCGAGGCCATCAGCAACGCCGGCGGGCACGCCGTCGTCATGACCTATTGGAACCCCGTGCTGCGCTGGGGCGTCGACGCCTTCGCGCGCGACCTGGCGTCGGCAGGCGGGCTCGGGCTCATCACGCCCGACCTCATCCCAGACGAGGCCGACGAATGGTTCGGCGTCTCCGACGCCCACAACCTGGACCGCATCTTCCTGGTGGCGCCGTCGTCCACCCCGGAGCGGCTGGCTGCCACGGTGCAGGCCTCGCGCGGGTTCGTCTACGCCGCGTCGACCATGGGCGTCACCGGCGCGCGGGATGCGGTGTCGAACATGGCGCCAGAGCTGGTGTCCCGCGTGCGGGCCGTGTCGGACATCCCGGTGGGTGTCGGGCTCGGCGTGCGCTCGCGCGAGCAGGCCGCCGAGATCGCGGCCTACGCCGACGGCGTCATCGTCGGCTCGGCGCTGGTATCCGCGCTCGGCGACGGCGGCATTCCCGCGGTACGAGCATTGTCCGAAGAACTGGCCCACGGAGTACGACAGAAAGTTTCCGCGTGACCACATCGTTGCTGGCATACATCCCGAGTCCGGCCCAGGGCGTCTGGCACTTGGGGCCAGTACCGATCCGGGCGTACGCGCTCTGCATCATCACCGGCATCATCGCCGCGCTGATCATCGGTGACCGCCGCTGGGTCGCTCGCGGTGGTGAACCGGGCGTCATCTACGACATCGCGCTGTGGGCAGTGCCCTTCGGCCTCATCGGCGGTCGCCTGTACCACCTGATGACCGACTGGCGAACCTACTTCGCCGAGGGCGGCGCGGGCATCGCCGGCGCCGTCCGCATCTGGGATGGTGGTCTGGGCATCTGGGGTGCGGTGGCACTCGGTGGCGTCGGCGCCTGGATCGGCTGCCGCCGGCACGGAATTCCGTTGCCCGCGTTCGGTGATGCTGTCGCTCCCGGCATCATCCTGGCGCAGGCCATCGGCCGCCTCGGCAATTACTTCAACCAGGAGCTGTACGGCCGCCCGACGGATCTGCCCTGGGGTCTGCAGATCTTCCAGCGCAGCGACGGCTCCGGCGTGGTGAACCCGCACCTGCTCAACGGGGTCTCGACGGGGCAGGTCTACGAGGTCGTGCACCCGACGTTCCTCTACGAATTGCTGTGGAACCTCCTGGTTTTCTTCATCCTCCTGTGGGCCGACCGCCGCTTCAAGCTGGGCCACGGCCGGCTGTTCGCGCTGTACGTCGCCGCCTACTGCGTCGGCCGCTTCGGCGTCGAGCTGATGCGCAGCGACACCGCGACGCTGATCGCCGGTATCCGCGTCAACTCGTTCACCTCGACGTTCGTATTCATCGGTGCCGTGGTCTACATGATGGTGGCGCCGCGGGGCCGTGAAGATCCGTCGACGCTCGCCGGTCGGCGTACCGACGACGGCGTCGACGTCATCGAGCTCGACAGCGGAGCTGTCCTGAAGGTCCCCGCGGCTGTCGCGGCGGGGGCTGGTGCTGCTGCTGCCGGCGCTGGTGCGGCTGCCGGGGACGACGACGACGAGGAACCCGCCGCCGACAGTGATGTCGCGGACGAGGCCGACGCCGCTGAGACCCAGTCCGACGAGACCGAAGCTCTCGCTGAGGTGTCCGACGAGGATGAGGATGCGGTCGACGCCGAGGATGCCGTAGAAGATTCCGCCGACGAATCTGTCGAGGAGACAGTCGATTCCGACGACGTCGAAGCCGAAGACGAGTCCGACACCGAGGCCGAGGACCTGGCTGGCGATGAGGCTGAGACAGCCGCGGAATCCGAGGAGACAACGGAATCCGACGAGTCAGCTGACGAGGCGGCCGAGGAGACGGCGGTTGCTGACGCCGATGACAGTGCTGATGTCGAGGATGCCGAGGCCGAAGCTGCTGAGGAATCCGAGGGGACAACGGAATCCGACGAGTCAGCCGAGGAGACGGCGGTCGTCGACGCCGATGACAGTGCTGATGTCGAGGATGCCGAGGCCGAAGCTGCTGAGGAATCCGAGGGGACAACGGAATCCGACGAGTCAGCTGACGAGGCGGCCGAGGAGACGGCAGTTGCTGACGCCGATGACAGCGCCGATGTCGAGGCCGAAGCTGCCGAGGAATCCGACGGCGAAGCTGCTGAAGTAGCCGACGAGGCAACGGAATCCGGAGACTCTGCTGACGACAGCACCGACGACGAAGAAGCCGACGCCGAGCCTGTCGAGGATGCCGCACCGAAGGTGGAAGCCGCCGAAAAAGTCGAGCCGGTTGGGGTTCCGGTGTGGGAGCCGCCGGCTGCACGGCGCCGCTGGTGGCGTCGTCAGGGCTGAGTCAGGCTTTGCAGGCCGCGAATGTGCATACAGGTCAACGGATCTGCCCGCATGCGGCGCTGTGTGCACATTCGGCAGACCTCGTCGTTGACCCTGCGCTGAGGGCGGAAAAGCTCGAGTGATTAGGGCCCTGGGCGCAGTGTCAACCGACCCCGGGCGTTGGCCCTGCGCTGAAGGCGGAAAGCTCGAGTACCGGGGACCCTGGGCGCGGGATCAAGCAGCATCGCGCAACCTCACATTCACCCTGTGACCACTGTGAATACGATTCGACTTTCATGCGAACGGTATGTTCCCGACTCACCGGTTGTTTTGGGAATCCGGTGGTTGGATGTCCCCTGTGGATGACATAGCCGACAGGGCGCAGCTGCAGCAGTCTCGGCAGGACCGCATCCTCAATGCTGCTCTGCAGGTGTTTGCGCAGCGGGGCACGTCCGATGCGACGTTGCAGATGGTGGCCGACCGCGCCGGGGTTTCGGTCGGGTTGGTGCAGCACCATTTCGGCACCAAGGATGGGCTGATCAAGGCCGTCGATGACGTGGCCATGAAGCTCATCAGCAGCACTTTGTTCGCCGCGCTCGCGGCTCCGGGCCCCGATTCGGTGGCCACGATCGGTCGGGCGGTACGTGGTCTGCTCGCCGATCACCTGGTGGTCATGGACTACCTGGGCCGGGCGGTGGCTTCCGAAACACCCAGCGGGATGGCGATATTCGATGCGATGGCGCGCAGCGGCATCGAGCGGTGGCAGCGCATGGTCGAAAGTGGAGACGCGGTCGACGGACTCGATGTGGTCTGGGCCGGATTGAATCCGTTGATCGTGACCTTGGGGTCGGTAATCCTGCGCCGGCACCTCGACCGGCATCTGCCCGCGCCGTTCACCTCGGAGGCCGAGTTGGTGCGCTGGGAAGAGTCGGTCAACGAGTTGATCCGTCACGGCCAGTTGCGCCCATAACCCCCCGCTGCGTTTGCCCCAACCGTTACAATACGGCAATATTGTCGCTGGATTGCAGCGAACGTCGGTGTCGAGGGGTCACCGACGTTCGCGCGCCATCAGAGCTTCTTGAGCCGCCGGACGATCTGGTTGAACGGCTGGACCGAGATCATGCCTTTCCGCAGGCTGCGCTGCATGAAGCTGAGGTTGGCCAGCACCATGTACCGGACTCCGCAGTCGCGCCATTCCGCCGCCTGCTCGAGGACTTCGTCGGGCGTGCCATTGAGGCAGATGTCCCGCATCAGCGACGGCGGGACCGCGTCGACCAGGGATAGCGCCGTTCCTTCGTCGATGCCGTGCGGCAGGAAGTCCTGCGCGCCGGAGAAACCCGATCCCAGGGGATGTTCGGCACCGTGGCGGCCGAACATCTCATCGCTGGCGTTGAGTGCGAACGACTTGAGCACCTCTGAATCCAGTGCCGTGTCGACGTCGTCCCTGCTGCGGCCGGTCACCACGAACAGCATTACGGCAGGCAGGACGGACATGGGGTCGCGTCCGGCGTCCGACGCCGCGTTGCGAATGACTTCCAGCCGCTGGGCATAGTCTTTCGGCTGGTGCGGGAATGCCGGAAAGTAGGCGTCGCCGTAGCGTCCTGCAGCACGCAGCATTCGTGGACCATGGGCCGCGATCCAGATCTCGGGCCACTTTCCTCGGTAGGGTGGCAGTTCGAAGACCGCGTTGCGCAACGGGAAGTATGGCGAGTCGCGGTTGACCAGTTCGCCGCCCGAATCCCAGAGCGCCCGGATGGTGGCCATGGCCTCCTCGAAACGCGCGACCGGTTTGGACCAGTCCACCCCGTAGGGTTCATTGCCTTCCCGTTCGCCGGGTCCGATGCCCAGGATTGCCCGTCCACGGGTGAGCAGATGCAGCGTCGCCGCGGCCTGCGCGGTGACGGCGGGGTTTCGCCGTCCGGTGTCGGTCACGGCCACGCCGAGCCGCAGCCGACCAACCCGGTTGCGAGCGGCGATGTGGCCCAGCATGGTCCACGGCTCCAAGCTGGCGTCGATCGTCGGGACCACCTTGGCGGCGCCGCTGTATTTCCGCTGCCACAAAGAGCGGGGGAAGAGTTGGTTGAGGTGGTCGGGTACCCAGAACGAGTCGACACCCGTGGCGACCGCCCCCAGGTAGTTGGCTCGGGTCATGGCGTCGACGGTCGGTCGAGCCGCGAGGATGACGTCCGAAGTGCCGACGCGGAATCCCGTGTTGCTTGTCATGTGCTGCCCCTCGGAGTCGGTCAGTCCACTGTCTGATGCGCGGACCCGCAGGACATCAGCCGAACGGCGTAAATCGGCGATCGGTCCACCGCCGGGCATCATGGACTCATGACGTCGGCCGGCAGGGGAGCACGTGTGGCGGCGGTGGCCGGCACCGGCCTCGTGTCCGCGGCCGCGCTGACCTATACCGGGCTGGTCGATCCGCACCGCCCCGGATTCGGCTTTCCCCCGTGCCCGTTCAAGGCGGCGACCGGCTGGAACTGCCCACTGTGCGGTGGTCTGCGGATGACTCACGACGTCCTCCACGGCGACTTTGCGGCCGCGGTGGTCGACAACGTGTTCGCGCTCGTCGGCCTGCCGCTGCTCATGGCGTGGCTGGTGGTGTGCTGGCGACGTCGGTTGTCGGTGACGCCGCCCTTGGTGACGGCGCTCGTGGCGATGGTGGTGTGGACGGTGGTCCGCAACCTGCCGGGTTTCCCGCTGGTGCCGACGTTCAGCTAGCTCCGGACACCTTTGGACACCACGCGGTAACTCCGCATTCGACGGATATTGATGTGCCGACGGTCCTCCCGGCGGGCCGTTTTCTGAATCGATCAACTATGCTCATGCACTGTGAATAGGCGCGGAAAAATCGTCTGTACCCTCGGCCCGGCTACCTCCACCGATGAGGGCGTAAGGGCCCTGGTGGAAGCTGGGATGGATGTGGCGCGGCTGAACTTCAGCCATGGTGCGCACGCCGACCATGAGGTGGCCTACAAGCGCGTGCGCGCGGCCTCCGATGCCGCCGGCCGTGCCGTCGGCATCCTCGCGGACCTGCAGGGCCCGAAGATCCGGCTCGGTCGCTTCGCCGACGGGCCCACCGAATGGCGCACCGGCGAGACGGTGCGGATCACCGTTGACGACTGCGAAGGCACCCATGACCGGGTGTCGACCACCTACAAGCAGCTGGCCGAGGACGCCGTCGCCGGTGACCGCCTGCTGGTGGACGACGGCAAGGTCGGCCTGGTGGTCGACAAGATCGACGGCAACGACGTCGTCTGCACCGTCACCGAAGGTGGTCCGGTCAGCAACAACAAGGGCCTGTCGCTGCCCGGGATGAACGTGTCGGTGCCGGCGCTGTCCGAGAAGGACATCGACGATCTGAGGTTCGCTCTGAAGCTCGGCGTCGACCTGGTCGCGCTGTCTTTCGTCCGGTCGCCCGCCGACATCGAACTCGTGCACGAGGTGATGGACGAGGTGGGCCGCCGGGTGCCCGTGATCGCCAAGCTCGAGAAGCCCGAAGCCGTCGCCAACCTCGAGGCGATCGTCCTGGCGTTCGACGCCGTCATGGTCGCCCGCGGTGACCTGGGCGTCGAACTGCCGCTCGAAGAAGTTCCGCTGGTCCAGAAGCGCGCCATCCAGATGGCGCGGGAGAACGCCAAGCCGGTCATCGTGGCCACGCAGATGCTCGAGTCGATGATCGAGAACTCCCGGCCCACCCGGGCTGAGGCCTCGGACGTCGCCAACGCGATTCTCGACGGCGCCGACGCCGTGATGCTCTCCGGTGAGACGTCGGTCGGCAAGTACGCGCTCGAGGCCGTGCGGACCATGGCGCGCATCGTGAAAGCCGTCGAGGCCAACTCCACGGCCGCTCCGCCGTTGACCCACGTGCCGCGCACCAAGCGTGGCGTCATCTCCTATGCGGCCCGCGACATCGGCGAGCGGCTGGACGCCAAGGCCCTGGTTGCGTTCACGCAGTCGGGCGACACCGTGCGCCGGTTGTCCCGCCTGCACACGCCACTGCCGCTGCTGGCGTTCACCGACCTGCCCGAGGTGCGCAGCCAGCTGGCACTGACCTGGGGCACCGAGACGTTCATCGTGCCGCAGATGGACAGCACCGACGGCATGATCCAAGAGGTCGACAAGGCGCTGCTGGAGCTGGACCGCTACAAGCGCGGTGACCTTGTGGTCATCGTCGCAGGCGCGCCTCCGGGCACAGTAGGCTCGACCAACCTGATCCACGTGCACCGGATCGGGGAGGAAGATCACTAGCACGCCGGGGCGAGCGAAGCGACGGGAAAGAGACGGCAACGCGTGACGACTGCGGATTTCGAGGAACTGCTCAAGATTCTCGACGTCACCCAGGTCGACGACGACACCTTCACCGGTGGTCATCCCAGCCGGAACCCGGTCCGCACCTTCGGCGGTCAGATGATGGCGCAGGCGTTCGTCGCCGCCAGCCGTACCGTGCCGCCGAAGTTGCCGCCGACGACGCTCTCGACGCACTTCATCGCCGGCGGTGACCCGGAGCGCGACCTGGAGTTCAAAGTGGTCCGGTTGCGCGACGAGCGACGGTTCGCCAACCGCCGGGTCGACGTCATGCAGGGTGACACGCTCCTGGCGACGGCGCTGGTGTCACACCTGGCCGGCGGCAAGAGCCTGGAGCATGCCGTCAAGGCGCCGGTGGTGCCGGATCCGTTGTCGCTGCCCACGATTGACGACCTGCTGAAGGGCTACGAGCAAACCGTCCCGCTCTTCGTCGAGGCGCTCAAGCCCATCGAATGGCGCTACACCAACGACCCGGCCTGGGTGATGCGGGACAAGGGCGGCAAGCTCGACCACAACCGCGTGTGGCTCAAGACCATGGGCGCCATGCCGGACGAGCAGGTGCTGCACGCCGCGGCACTGGTGTACTCGTCGGACACGACGTTGCTGGACTCGATCATCACCACCCACGGGCTGTCGTGGGGCCACGACCGGATTTTCGCGGTCACCATGAACCACACCGTGTGGTTCCACCGGCCCATCAAGTTCGACGAGTGGGTGCTGTATTCGACGACGTCACCGGTGGCCGCCGATTCCCGGGGCCTGGCCTCCGGCCATTTCTTCGATCGCTCCGGTCAGGTGCTGGCGACGGTCACTCAGGAAGGCATCGTCAAACACTTTCCGGGCTGACGGTTTTGGGCGGGGTCAGTTGACCTTGACCCCGAACTCCTTCTCGATGCGGCTCCTGAAGTCCTGGACGCAGGTGCTCTGGGCGTTCTGGTCCTGCCCGGCGCGGGTCATGCAGTCGGCGTAGTCGCCGAACCCGACCTGACGGTAGAAACCGATCGCGACGAAGACGAACACCACGGCCAGCACCGTCGCCAGTGCACCGAGCGCGATGCCCGCGCCGGCCACCACGCCGTTGTCGGCGAGGCCCTGCTTGACCCGGCTGCGGCCGACGACGCCGCACGCCACCGCGCCGAGTCCGAACAGCAGCCCACCGATCACCGACCACGACGTCAGTAGTCCCACGATGCCGAGGACCAACGCGGTGGTGCCCATGCCATTGCGGGGCGCCGCTGTGTACGGCCCGTATCCCTGACTGGCGTAGGGCGGCGGTGGCGGCGGGGGATACCCGCCACCGGGATACATGCTCATGACCCCGCAGGGTACCCGTCGTTGCTGGAGTCCAGGTCCAGCACCGCACAGTCCAGGTGCGCCGGTAGGTGGTGCGTGGCCACCACCACCGCGCGGTCGGGGCCGAACAATGCACCGGGAGTGAGGAGTTCGGCGAGCAGGCGGTGGCTGTCGGTGGCATCGAGGTGTTCGGTCGGCTCGTCGAGCAGCACCACAGGGAAGTCGGTGAGCAGAGCGCGGGCGAGCAACAGTCGTCGACGCTGACCGGCGGAGACCGCGGCGGCGCCGCCGTCGAGCAGGGTGGACAACCCGTCGGGCAGTGTCGCCAGCCACGGTCCGAGGCCGACCTGGTGCAGCGCGGTGGTGAGCTCCTCGTCGGTGGCGTCGCCGCGGGCCACCAGGAGGTTGTCCCGCAGCGTGGTGTCGAAGAGGTGCGCGTCTTCGGCGAAAAACCCTGCCGGTGAACCGGTTACGCGGTGGTGGTCGGCCGTGGCCAGCAGCAGCGTGGTCTTGCCGCGGCCACTGGCGCCCAGCACGGCAATGCGGTCGCCGGCACTCACCTGCAGGGGCGAGACGGCGGTGAGCACGCGGTCCGTCGGTTCATCGGCCAGCATCCCCGTCAGTCGCTGCAGGGCGATGTGGGCCCGGGTCAGTTGCACTGCCGCAGCGGGCAGCGCGCCGGTCGCTTCGAACGCCGACAACGGCAGCAGCATGAGGATCGCCAGCGTCGTGGGTGCGACGGCGCCGGCCAGCGAGACGGCCGCGATCACCGCGGCGATCGCGCTGGCGCCGGTGGCGAGGATCGGGACCGCGGCCGCCATTGCGGCAGGTCGGGCGGCGCGGTCGACGGCGTCGCCCCAACGACGGTGGTCCGCGCCGGCTTGCGCGATGACGTCGGTCAGCCGCCCGGACACGGCCAGTTCGGCGGCATGGTCCAGGGCCAGCATGACGGACCCGTCGCGACCCGAATGATGCGCTGCGGCAAGGTTCTCGGAGGCCTGGGCGGCGCGGGCCGCCTGCCACGGTGCCCACACGCCGGCGACCACCAATCCGGCGGCCAGGACGAGGGCCGCCGCGGGGGAGATGACGGCGATGACGACCACCGCGGCCGTCGACAACACCGTCGCCACGGCGATCGGCAGCACCGAGCGCGCCAGGGTGTCGGCCAGGTCGTCGACGGAAGCACCTGCGCGCGAGACCAATTCGCCGCTGCTCAGCCGCAGTACGGTCGCCGGCGGTGCCGCGCACAGGCGCCGGTAGAGCTCGGTACGGGCGTGGCCCGCGGCCCGCAGCGCCACGTCGTGTGACGCCAGCCGCTCGCAATAGCCCAGCACCCCACGGGAAATGCCGAACAGCCGCACCGCCACCACCGCGACGGTCAATTCCAGAATCGGCGGACGCTCCCAGGCCCGGGTGATCAACCACGCCGACACCCCGGCCAGGGCGAGTGCGCTGCCGAGCGCCGCCGACCCGAGGAAGACGGCGAGGGCCAGACGGGTGAGCCGGGGCCGGAGCAGGTCGATCGCGAATCTAACTGTGGACACGGGACGCACCTCCCGTCTGGACGATCTCGTCACCGACGGCCAGCACGGCGGCCCGGTGTCCGACGACGATGACGGAGGCGCCGGCTGCAGCGCGGGCCCGGACCGCTTGGAGGACGCGGATTTCCAGTTCGGCGTTCAGATGTGAGGTCGGTTCGTCGAGCAGCAGCACCGGGGTACGACGGCCCAGCACCCGGGCCAGCGCCAGCCGCTGCCGTTGGCCCAGCGACAGCCCGGAGCCACCGCGGCCCAGCACGGTGTCGAGTCCGGCGGGCAGGGTCGCCAGCACCTCGTCGAATCCCGCTGCGCGACAAGCGTCGTCGAGGTCGGGGAGGGCGCCGAGCAGTTCGAGGTTCTCCCGCACGGTGCCCGGGATCAGTACCGGCCGTTGCGGCAGCCAGCCGATCTGCTGCCACCAGTGCGCCCGGTCCAGCGCGCTGACCTCACGCCCATCGATCAGCACCCGGCCCGCGTCGGGCGTCGTCAACCCCAGGATCGCCTGCAGCGCCGTGCTTTTCCCACTGCCGTTGGGGCCCGTCAGCACCGTCACCGAACCCGGTGCGGCCCGCAGCGTCAGATTGTGCGGGGCCGGTCCGTCCCGGCCGTCGATGCTGACGTGCTCGAGGGCGATGGTCGGCTGCGCTCCGACGCGCCCGGTGCCGGATTCCGGCTGCGCCGCGGTGTCGAGCAGTCGGTAGGCCTGGCCGAAGGCGACCTTCCCGTCCTGCGCCGCATGGAATTCCACGCCGACACGGCGCAGCGGCCAGAACACCTCCGGTGCCAGCAGCAGCACGGTCAGCGCGACGGGCAGGGTGACGCCGCCGCTGACCAGTCGCAGGCCGACACCGACGGCGACCAGCGCCACCCCGAGGGTCGCCAGCAGTTCCAGAACCAGGGCGGACAGGAACGCGATACGCAGGGTCGCCAGGGCCGAATGCCGGTGTGCGTCAGACAGTTCGGTGATGCGGGGCGCGGCGCCGTCGGCGCGGTCGAGGGCGCGCAGGGTCGGAATCCCCGCGATCAGGTCGAGTAGCCGCGACTGCAGGGTCGCCATGGCGGCCAGCGCGGCCGCCGACCGTTCCGTCGTCATGACGCCGATCAGCACCATGAACAGCGGGATCAGCGGCAGCGCGATCAGCACGACCGCAGCGGATTTCACGTCATACCAGGCGATCAGCATCACCGCGGCCGGGGTCAGCAGCACCGACATGACCACTGCGGGCAGGTAGCGGGTGAAGTACGGCCGCAGCCCGTCCAGGCCGCGGGTGAGCAGGATCGCGGCCTCGTCGCGCACGGCCTGCCGCCGGTGCGGCGGTAGCGCGGTCACGGCCGTCAGGACCTGGGCGTCGAGATCGGCGATCATCGCGGTCGCGCCGTGCTGGCTCAGCCTGGCCTGCCACCACTGGGCGCCTGCCCGCAGCGTCCACAGGGCAGCGAGTGCCACCAGTTGCGGCGCCCAGTGCGACAGCGGGGCAGGACGGGTGATGACTCCGGCCACTGTCTGCGCGGTCAATACCGCCGCCGCGAGAGCGGCGCCGGTGATGACGGCCCCGCTACCGACCGTCGCGGCCAGGTGCCGCCGCAGGCCGGCGGTCATGCGGGGATTGGTCGACGATCGGGTCAGTGCGGCGCGCCGTTCCGGGACAAGCCGATGGATGCGGGAATGTGCTCGGCCGAAATCCGTTGCCGGAACACCCAGTACGTCCAGCCCTGGTAGCACATCACCAGCGGGGTGAGCAGCAGTGCGGCCCAGGTCATCACCTTCAGGGTGTAGGGCGTCGACGACGCGTTATGGATGGTCAGGCTCCACGCCGGATTGAGGCTCGACGGAACGAGATTCGGGTACAGGCAGCTGAACAGCAGTACGACCACGGCGGCGACGACCACGGCGGTCGCCGCGAAGGCCCAACCGTCGGCGCGGCGCGTCCACACCAGGCGGACGGCGGAAAGTTGCGCCACCACAGCGATTCCCAACGCGATCCAGGTCACGTCGTTGCCGTATGCCACCTGCGTCCAGATGCCGAACGCGGCCACGATCACCGTCACCGGAACGGTCAGCCTGGTGGCGAAGTGGCGGGCGTCATCATGCACGGCCCCTTCGGTTTTCAGCGTGACGAACACCGCGCCGTGGAAGGCGAACAGGCTGGCCGTGGCGATGCCGCCGAGTAGCGAGTACGGGTTCAGCACATCGCCGAAGGACAGGTGAATCTGGTGGTGGGCGTCGACTGGCAGGCCGCGCAGGATGGAGGCGAAGGCCACGCCCCACAGCACGGCCGGCAGCCACGATCCCATGGCGATGCCGATGTCGGCCCACCGGCGCCACTGCGGGTCGTCGATCTTGCCGCGCCATTCGATGGCGCACACCCGCACGATCATGCCGACCAGGATCGCCAGCAGTGGCAGGTAGAGACCGGAGAACAGGGTGGCATACATACCGGGGAAGGCCGCGAACATCGCCGCGCCCGCGGTGATGATCCAGACCTCGTTGCCGTCCCAGATCGGGCCGATGGTGTTCAGGGCCGCGCGGCGGTGCTGTTCCGGGTCGCCCTTCACGGCGCTGTCGGTGCGGCCGAAGAATTCCATCAGCATGCCGACGCCGAAGTCGAAGCCCTCCAGGACGAAGAAGCCCACGAAGAGCACGGCCAGGATGATGAACCAGAGGTGCTGGAGTGTCATGGCTCCCCCTTCCTAGTACGCGAACGACAGGGGCGCGACGTCGTCGCTACCGGGTGGGGTGGGCGGTGTCGGCTCGGCGTCGTGCTCCAGCGGCCCTTCGAGCGTGTAGCGGCGCAGCAGCCAGAACCAGATGGCGGCCAGCAGTGCGTACAGCGCGGTGAAGGTGATCAGCGAGATCCAGACCGTGCCCGCGCTGTGGTCCGACACACCCTGCCGGATGGTGAGGTGCAGGTTCGGGTCGCCTGTCGGGTTGGTGGCGACCACCCAGGGTTGCCGGCCCATCTCGGTGAAGACCCAGCCGGCACTGTTGGCCAGGAACGGCATGGGCAGCGTCACCAGCGCGAAGAGGCTCAGCCAGCGCTGGGTGGGGATCCGGCCCTTGCGGGTCAGCCACAGCGTGGTGAGGGCGAAAAGTCCTGGGAAGGCCAGCAATCCGATCATCATGCGGAACGACCAGTAGGTGACGAACAGGTTGGGTCGGTAGTCGCCCGGGCCGTATTTGGCCACATATTCGTTCTGCAGATCCTGCACGCCTTCGAGGCGGACGCCCTCGAACTTGCTCTCGGCCAGGAAGGGCAACACGTACGGCACCTCGATGACGTGCATGACGCTGTCGCAGTTGTTGTGGGTACCGATGGTCAGCACCGAGAAATCGGGGTCGGTTTCGGTGTGGCACAACGATTCTGCGGACGCCATCTTCATCGGCTGCTGGACGAACATCAGCTTGCCCTGGATGTCGCCGGTGAGCCCGAGCGAGGCCGCGGCGACCAGTGCGACCCAACAGCCCAGCACGGCAGCGGGCCGGAACATGGTCCGCGATTCTTCGGTGTTGCCACTGCGCACCATCCACCAGGCGCTGATGGCCGCGACGAACGTGGACGCCGTCAGGATCGCGCCGCCGACGGTGTGGGTGAACGCCGCGATGCCGGTGTTGTTGGTCAGCAGCTCCCAGATGCTGGTGAGCTCGGCCCGTCCGGTCTCCGGGTTGTAGTGCGCGCCAACGGGATGCTGCATGAACGAGTTGGCCGAGATGATGAAGAACGCCGACGCGTTCACGCCGAACGCGACGATCCAGATACACGCCAGGTGCACCAGGCGCGGCAGCTTCGTCCAGCCGAAGATCCACAGGCCGATGAAGGTGGATTCGAAGAAGAAAGCGGCCAGGCCCTCGAGGGCCAGGGGAGCGCCGAACACGTCGCCGACGAACCGTGAGTACTCGCTCCAGTTCATGCCGAACTGGAATTCCTGCACGATGCCCGTGGCCACGCCGAGGGCGAAGTTGATCAGGAACAGCTTGCCGAAGAACTTGGTCAGCCGGTACCAGGCCGGATTGCCGGTCACCACCCAGATGGTCTGCATGACGGCCAACAGCGGTGCGAGGCCGATGGTCAGCGGGACCAGGATGAAGTGGTAGACGGTGGTGATCCCGAACTGCCACCGCGATACGTCCAGTGCGTCCATTGAGCCTTCCCCGAGCCGGAGGGATTGGTCTACGACTTACTGTAGTAGTTAAGGCGGGCGGCGGTCTAGACCCGCCGAACAGCGAATTGTGTGGCCAGGCGCACAGGTGCGCCCGGCCACACCAAGCCGACGGTGAGCTGACTCAGGCGTTGGTCGTCGCCTCGTTGATGGCCTTGTCAACAGCCTTGGCGCCCTTGCGGATTCCGAATGCGGTGATCACTTCGGCGACGCCGGTGACCACCAGCCAGATGCCGGTCACCAGGGCCAGGGTGCCGATGGATTCGATGGGCGACCCCAGCACCACGAAGCCCGCGATCAGGCTGATGATGCCGAGAAAGATGTTCCAGCCGCGGCCGGGCAGGCCGGGGTCGCTGATCGCCGACACCGTGGTGGCCACACCGCGGAAGATGAAGCCGATACCGATCCAGATGGCCAGCAGCAGTACGGCATCGCCGATATGACGGAACGCCAGCACCGCGAGCACCAGTGATGCTGCGCCACTGATGAATGCCAGCACCCGGCCGCCGGCCGCGACGTGCAGGCTGAACGCGAACACGACTTGGCCGATGCCGGTGACGAGCAGGTAGGCACCGAAGAAGATGGCCGCCACCGCGACCGAGATGCCGGGCTGGGCCAACACAGCCGCACCGAGTGCCACGGCGAGCAGGCCCGAGATGAGGGCGGATTTCCACAGGTGCTGCAACAGACTTGGTGGAGTTGGGGTCGTCATTGACGCAGTCTCACATATTTGACGCGGGCTTCGCAGAGTTAGGACAACCCTGTTTTTCATGGTGGACAACCGTCGATTGGGCCGCTCGACGACCACTGTGCCGATAAGGTTCTCCCAAGTCATGGCAGTTGTGGTCGGGACAGAGTGAAGCAGTAAGGAAGAGGCAACGTGTCAGGTGTCAGTCAGACCGGTCGGGGCACGGCGTGGCGCATTGCGGTGGTGGTGGCTGCCAGTGGCGCATTGGCGCTGTCGGGCTGTACGAAGAACACCGAATCCACCTCGCCCGCATCGAGTTCGTCGGCCGCCCCCGCATCCAAGGTCGAGTCCATCGCCAATACGGTGCCGGAGGCCATCAAGTCCAGCGGCAAGTTGATCGTCGGTGTGAACATCCCGTACGCCCCCAACGAATTCAAGGACCCGAGCGGCAAGATCGTCGGGTTCGACGTCGACCTGATGAACGCCATCGGCCAGACCCTGGGCCTGACCGTCGACTACCGCGAAGAATCGGATTTCTCCAAGATCATCCCGGCGATCCAGGCCGGCACCTACAACGTCGGGATGTCGTCGTTCACCGACAGCAAGCAGCGTGAGCAGCAGGTCGATTTCGTCACGTACTTCTCGGCCGGCAGCTTGTGGGCGCAGCGCCAGGGTGGCCAGATCGACCCGAACAATGCCTGCGGCAAGAAGGTCGCCGTCGAATCGACCACGGTGCAGGACACCGATGAACTCCCCGCCAAGTCCAAGGCCTGCACGGACGCCGGCAAACCGCCGATCGATGTGGTGAAATTCGACAATCAGGACCAGGCTGCCAACGCCGTCGTCGTCGGCCAGGCCGACGCCATGACGGCCGATTCGCCCGTGACGCTGTGGGCCATCAAGCAGGCGGGCGGGAAGCTGGTTCAGGCAGGCGAGGTGTTCGACTCGGCGCCGTACGGCTGGCCGGTGAAGAAGGGCTCTCCGCTGGCGCAGTCGCTGTTGCAGGCGCTGCAGCACCTGATCGACAACGGCACCTACAAGCAGATCGCCGGCAACTGGGGCGTGCAGCCGGGAATGATCGACAAGCCGGTCATCAATGGGGCGACCAGCTGACGTGACATCTGCTGAGTCAACGGCGGGCCCGAGCGGTCCCGCCGCCATTCACGCGGTCCCGCTACGGCACCCCTGGCGCTGGGTCGGGGCCGCGGCGATCCTCGTCATCGCCGGCCTGTTCCTCTACGGTGCTGCCACCAATCCCGCCTACGGCTGGGACACCTACCTCAAGTACCTGCTCGACGAGCGGGTGGCCGAGGCGGCGTGGAACACCCTGCAGCTCACCGTCTATGCGATGGCGATCGGCTTGGTGCTCGGTGTCGTCCTGGCCGTCATGCGGCTGTCGCCCAACCCGGTGTTCCGTGCGGTCGCGTGGGGCTATCTGTGGATTTTCCGCGGCACTCCGGTCTACGTGCAGTTGGTGTTCTGGGGCCTGTTCCCGTCGATCTACCAGAACATCCAGATCGGGGTTCCGTTCGGTCCGTCGCTGTTTCACATCCAGCTACAAGGACTTTCGCTGGCCTTCGAGATGGCCTTCATCGGCCTGGGGCTCAACGAAGCGGCCTACATGGCCGAAATCATCCGCGCCGGAATCATCTCCGTCCCGGAAGGCCAGACCGAGGCGTCGGTCGCACTGGGCATGTCGTGGTGGATGACCATGCGCCGCACCGTTCTTCCGCAGGCGATGCGGGTCATCGTGCCGCCCACCGGCAACGAGCTCATCAGCATGCTGAAAACCACATCACTGGTCACGGCCGTGCCGTACACGCTCGAGCTGTACACCCGCACGCGGGACATCTCCGCCGTGATCTTCCAGCCCATCCCGCTGTTGCTGGTTGCCGCCACCTGGTACCTGGTCATCACCAGCGTGCTGATGGTCGGCCAGTTCTACCTGGAGCGCTACTTCTCGCGGGGTGCGTCGCGCAAGCTGACGAGCAAACAGCTCGAGGCCCTTGCCCTGGCGCAGATGGGTGACCACGGAGGTATGCCCGCATGACGCCCATGGTGCGCGCCGAACAGGTGTGTAAGAGCTTCGGTGCCCTCGACGTGCTCAAGGGTGTCTCGCTCGAGGTCGAGCGCGGACAGGTCCTCGTGCTGGTCGGTCCCTCCGGTTCCGGAAAGTCGACGTTCCTGCGGTGTATCAATCACCTGGAACAGGTCAGCGCCGGCCGGTTGTATGTCGATGAGGAGCTGGTCGGGTACCGCGAACGCGGGGGCAAGCTGCACGAACTCCCGCCCAAGGAGGCCGCCCGCCAGCGCCGCGATGTCGGCATGGTCTTCCAGCACTTCAATCTGTTCCCGCACCGGACCGCGCTGGAGAACATCATCGAGGCGCCGGTGCACGTCAAGGGTGTCAAGCGGGATGCGGCGGTGAGTCGTGCGCGGGACCTGCTCGACCAGGTGGGGCTGTCCAGCAAGGCCGATGCCTATCCGGCCCAGTTGTCCGGCGGCCAGCAGCAGCGCGTGGCGATCGCCCGGGCGCTGGCGATGGAGCCCAAGCTGATGCTGTTCGACGAACCGACCTCGGCGCTGGATCCGGAACTGGTCGGAGACGTCCTCGCGGTCATGAAAAAGCTTGCCCAACAGGGCATGACGATGATCGTCGTCACGCACGAGATGGGCTTCGCCCGCGAGGTGGCCGACGAGCTGGTGTTCATGGACGGCGGCGTGGTGGTCGAGCGTGGCGCCCCGCGTGAGGTGATGGCCGACCCGAAACATGAACGCACGAAGGCCTTTCTGTCCAAAGTGATGTAGTGGCTGTGCACCCCGCGTCGAAGGCGGAACCAGAACCGGACCCGGCCGCCCCGCTGTGGCGGGCGGCACAGGGCTTCCGGCTGCTCAGCTGCCTGTACGCCTTGGGTTTTCAGCTCGCGGTCAATGACGATCTGCGACACCCGGCCGTCACGTGGGCGCTGTTCGGGGTCCTCATCGCGTGGAGCCTGGCGTGTGCGGTGGCCTATCTGAAGGGTTTCGGCCGACGGAAGGCCTGGGTGCTGGCCGAGGTGCTGGTCGTCATCCTGCTGGTGTTGTCCACCGAGCTGGTGGCTGCCCCGGCGTGGATAGCCGGCAACCAGTCGTGGCCGACGACGTTGTGGGCCACCAACGCGACGCTGTCCGCGGCCATCCAGCTGGGACCACTGGCCGGAATGGGCGCCGGGCTGCTCGTGACGGCGGCCGGCGCGCTGCTCAAGGGCTACTTCGACCCCAATCTCGGCCGGCAGGCGACGCTCGTCATCGAGTTGGCGGTGGGGCTCGCCGTCGGGATGGCTGCGCAGACCGCGCGCCGTGCGCACGCGGAGTTGCAGCGCGCCATCCGATTGGCGGCGGCGACCGCGGAGCGCGAGCGGCTGTCCCGGCAGGTGCACGACGGCGCCATCCAGGTGCTGGCGCTGGTGGCCCGCAAGGGGCGGGAAATCGGAGGTGCGACAACCGAACTCGCGCAGCTGGCCGGCGAGCAGGAACGGGCGCTGCGCCGACTGGTCAGTTCCGGTCTTGACGAGGCGCCGGGCGGTCTGGTCGACGTCGGGGAGATGCTCCGGGCCCGCGCGGGTGATCGCGTCGCGGTGAGCGTGCCGCCGGACCCGGTGCTGCTCGACGCCGCCGTGGCGGGCGAACTCGATGCCGCGGTCGCCAACGTGCTGGGCAACACGGTCGCACACGCGGGCCCCGAGGCGCGGGCTTACGTCCTCGTCGAGGACCTGGACGGGCAGGTCGTGGTGAGCGTCCGCGACGATGGGGTGGGGATCGCCGACGGACGGTTGGCGCAGGCAGCTGCGGAGGGGCATATGGGTGTGACGAAATCGATTGTGGGACGGCTGGAATCGCTCGGAGGTAAAGCCGAGCTGACGACGTCGCCGGGGGCCGGCACCGAGTGGGAGCTGACGGTGCCCAGGGCGGCCCGTGATGTCTGAGCCTCAGTTGACGGTGATGGTGGTCGATGACCACCCGATCTGGCGGGACGCCGTCGCCCGTGACCTCGAGGACTCGGGCTTCACCGTGGTGGCCACCGCCGACGGTGTGGCCGCCGCGGGCCGGCGGGCCGCGGTGGTCAAGCCCCAGGTGGTGCTGATGGACATGCGGCTGTCCGACGGCAGCGGCGTCGAGGCGACCACGCAGGTGCTGGCGGTCTCACCGGCGAGCCGGGTGCTGGTGCTGTCGGCCTCCGACGAGCGCGACGACGTCCTGGAGGCCGTGAAGGCCGGTGCCACCGGGTATCTGGTGAAGAGCGCCTCCAAGGCCGAGCTGGCCGACGCGGTGCGCGCGACGGGCGAGGGACGCGCGGTGTTCACCCCGGGGCTGGCCGGTCTGGTGCTGGGGGAGCACCGGCGCATGGCCAAGACGCCGGGTGCGGACCCGACTGCCGGCCTGACGGAGCGGGAAACCGAGATCCTGCGGTACGTGGCGAAAGGCTTGACCGCCAAGCAGATTGCCGAACGCCTGACGCTCAGCCACCGCACCGTCGAGAATCACGTGCAGGCGACGTTCCGCAAGCTGCAGGTGGCCAACCGGGTCGAAGCGGCGCGCTATGCCATCGAGCACGGGCTGGACTGAGCGCCGTCGGCTCGGGACGAGCCGGCCGCGGACAGCCGTCCGACCAGATACCAGGTGTGCATCAGTCCTTTGCCCTTGACGTCGATCTCGCCGCGCTCCTCGAATTCGTACGCATGGCGCAGACGTTCATACACGTTGTGCGGCACCTGGATTCGGCCGGCGACGTCGGTGCTCTCCATGCGGGACGCGACGTTCACCGCGTCGCCCCAGACGTCGTAGAAGAACTTGCGTGACCCCACCACACCGGCCACCACGGGGCCGGCGGCGATGCCGATGCGGACCGGGACGGGCCGCCCCTTGGGATCGGTCAGCCCGCGGACCGAATCGGCGAAGTCCAGTGCCAGGCAGGCCAGCGCCTCGAGGTGATCGGCCCGGCCGTGCGGTATCCCGCTGACCACCATGTAGGAGTCACCGCTCGTCTTGACCTTCTCCAGACCGTGCCGGTCGACGAGTGCGTCGAGCCCGGTGTAGAGCGTGTCCAGAAACTGGACCAGATCGGCGGGGGTGGTGTCGCTGGCGCGCTGGGTGTAGCCGGCGATATCGGCGAAAAGTATTGAAGCGTCGTCGAATTTGTCGGCGATCACCGAATGCGCCGGATCCTTGAGTCGCTGCGCGATGGACTCGGGGAGGATGTTCGCCAGCAGCGTCTCGGACCTGAGGTATTCGGCCTGGATGGCGCGCTGGGCGATGGCGTTCTCCCGCAGCACCGACCAGACCGTCGCCATCACGATGAGGCAGGCCGACACCGCGGTGATGACGAACGACACCCGGCTTTCCATCTCGCTCTGCGCTCCGGTGTGCGCCGGGACGGTGAATTCCAGGATGCTCGCGGTGACGATGCCGACGGCGGCGACGGCGGCCGCGAAACCCACATGTTCGAGGCCCACGATCAGCAGTGCGATGGCACCCGCCACCGCGAAATACAACAGAATTCCCGAGCCGGTGCCCACATTGATGGTCACGACGGTCACCGTGGCGTAGGCGATGAGTATGAATGCCGCCGGCGCCACGAGTTCACCGAACCGGTACAGCGTCGGCACGAGCAGGAAGAGCACCGCGCCGGCCAGGTTCACGGCGCCGATCCACATCGTGTAAGGCCCCGTGGTCAACGCCTGCAAGGCGAAGAAGACGCTGAGCACCGCGCCGAGGCGGCTGGTGCGCGTCAGGATTCGGCGACTGCGGGCGACGGTCGGGCTGAGGATGTCGGCGTCGGGGCGAAGGCACTCGCGGACGGTCGCGGTCGGCACGCAGACCGAACGGCGCACGGCAGCGACCAAATCGGCGCTGGCCGGGGTCGCGGCGCCGCCGGAGAGGCGAGCGTCGTCCATGATCGCCATGGACTAAAGGGTAGACGCGCGGGACCGGATTTGGTGCTCGGCTGCGGATACTCCGCTGACGGCGAAACAGCGGGCCGCCCCGGTACCGCCGGCGCGCTGTCCCGGATTGGTTGCGGGACCCATAATGGCCAGTCGCTGTGGCCATTTAGAAGGGCTCGCTGAGTGGGACATTCGTGGGTACTGGGTGTCCCTTCGCCGCCACCGAAAAGTATGTACGGCAGCGATCAATATCAAAATTGCCAAATATTCGACAGTTGCGTCGAATGGCGTTTCTGGTGCACCGGCTGAGGGCATTGAACTGCGTATATACCGGAGAAATGCTTGCTCATGACAATTTTGCAAACCGATATTGATTAGCTGTTAGTGAACATACCAGAGGTATTTAGGACATCTCTATATTTGCCTGTTTTGCATGCTCGGACTATTTCGATCAGATTTCGGATTTGCGCTCAATAAATTGTTGTCGGAGCAGTAAATTAACTGCCACGCGTCGTTGTCGAGGGGCGACGACCAGGGCGGAAAGGGGACTGCGGTGAACCGTCTGGTCCGTGCTCTCATGCTGAGAGTCGTTGTCGTATTGATGCCATTGGCTGTCATCTGCACCTACAGCCACGTGACGCCCGCGCCGACTCGAACGGTCGCGATCGACGTCATACCCACCGCCGAGATCGATGACACGCATTCGACCATCGGCATCGCCGACTCCAGCCTCTACGGACTGTCGCCGGCGGAGATCGACAAGACCCTGACCCAGCTGCAGTCCATCGGGGTGCAGAACATCCGGGTCTTCGTCCCATGGGCATTGATCAAGATGACGGGTCCGAATGATCTTGCGAATGACGCGAACTGGACGCTGATGAACAACGTGATGGACGCCGCGCGCGCCCACAACATGGGTGTGCTGGCGGTCATCAGCCATACCCCGCTGTGGGCGGCGCCGAGTGGGACCACCCCGGGTGCGGGCGCACCCGATCCGGCCGTCTACGCGGACTTCGTGAAGCAGGTGGCCACCCGCTACGGCGACGTCATCTCCGCGTACGAAGTCTGGAACGAGCCCAACAGCTTCACGTTCTTCCAGCCGATGGATGCCGCCAAGTACACCGCCATCCTGAAGGCCGTCTACACCACCCTGAAGGGCGGCGACGGGACCACCGGTGTGGACCCGACGGCCTCGGTCATCGCGGGCGCCCTGGCGCCGATTCAGGACTTCTTCGGACTCACGTCGTCTCCGCAGACCTTCCTGGCCGCAATGTATGCCGCCGGCGCCAAAGGCTTTTTCGACGCGATCTCGTTCCACCCGTACGAGTTCAACCAGGTGCTGAAGTTCTCGCAGGGTGCCTTGAACCCACTCGCGCCGCTGTACCAGCTGCAGCAGATGCGGGCGATCATGGTGCAGAACGGTGACGGCGACAAGCTGATCTGGGCCACCGAGTACGGCTTCCAGACCGTGCTGGACCAACTCGGCGTCGTCGACCCCACGAGCAACCAGAAGCAGGCCGATTTCATCTCGGACTTCATCACTGCCTGGCGGGCGCTGACCTACACCGGCCCGATATTCATCTACACCACCCGTGACGGCACGCCGGGCACGGACACCGGTTACGGCATCTTCCAGGCGGACTGGACGGCGAAGCTGGCGGTGAAGGTGATCTCGGATGCCATCGGTCTTCCGCCGGTCATCGTCTCGCCGATCGTGGCGCTGGCCCAATTGATACAGAAGGCGCTGGCTCAGGCCCAGAAAGCCTTCGCGTCGTTCACCGCATCGCTGCAGACCGCGGTCAACAACGCCGTCAAGGCGTTCCAGAGCCTGCTGGCGGGCATCTTCAAACCCGCTGCGGCGCAACCGAGTACCACCGCGAGCCTGGCATCCGCCGCCGCCTCGATCAGTGCGGACACCCTCTCGGAGGCCAACCGGGCCGCGACGGAGCTGAAGTCTCAGGTGGGTGGTACGAAGGACACCGCCGACCACGTCAAGGCCGGCGACAAGCCCGAGGCGGGTGACGTCAAGGTGGTCGACGCCGTCGAGCACGAAACCGCGGGAGCGGTCGACCCGAAGGCCGTGGAGACCAAGGTCGAGGATCCCAAGACCGAGGATCCCAAGGCTGAAACCCCGAAGGAAGACACCCCGAAGGCAGAGAGCCCGAAGGCCGAGACCCCGAAAGACGAAACTCCGAAGGTCGAAACACCCAAGACGGAGACCCCGAAGGAAGAAACCCCGAAGGAAGAGGCTCCCAAGGCCGAGACGCCCAAGGCGGAAACGCCGAAAGCGGAAACGCCGCAGTCCGATTCGCCTGCGTCGGCAGAGCCGAAGGCCGCGAACGAATCCAAGAAGCCGGCCAAAGACGCTGCGGCCGAGGGCAAGTCGACCGGCGGCAAGGACGGCGACAAGCCGGCCGCCAAGGGTAAGGGCAAGAAGCCGGGCAAGACGAAGAAGCCGGCCTCCGCTGCCAGTGAGCCGTCGAAGCCGACGGGACGGTCGAACAGCGACACCGGTGGCAAGACTTCGCCGGCGGACAGCAAGTCACATCAGCATCAGGGCGCATAGCCCGGGTGCGGACGAGGCCTCCCTGGCGTGTCATGCGCCGGGGAGGCCCTCGGGTTCTACGGCTCAGACCGAATAGATCGGGGCGCCGATCCCGGACATGGTTGCGCGGAGGCGGTGCGCGATATCCCGGTCCAGGGCAACGAGATTCGCGGCGAAGTGCCGGATGTCGGCAGAGTGGTCATCGGCCATCGACTCGCGCGACTCGCGTTCCCGCGCCACGAACCGGTATCTGACCTCGGTCACCGACAGGTCTTCGGAGACGGTGAACTCGTTGGTACGCGCTTCGTCAATTGCGTTGAGCGCCAACCGTTTCACGTCGGACAGCGACGCCGCGCCGGCGTGGGCGATACTCGCGGCGGTCCGTAGTGCGTCGGCCGAGCCACGGACCTTGACCAGGTCGCGCCACGCGATGTCCTGCGCGTTCTCCGCCGCACTGCCTTCCCACGTGGTGCCGCCGGGACGCAGGGTGCCCTGCCAGACGTCGTGGAATGAGTTCTCCCACAGGTCGGCGGTCTTGTTCCACTGCGCGGCGGCGTCGACCAGGTGTTGCACATCCCAATCGGTGATCTGTGCCAGCGTCGGCAACTCGAGTTCGGCCATCATGGCTACTCCGCCAATGCTGCCGTGGCCGAGCTGTCGGAGTCGGTATAGGCGCGTCCGGCGGCGGTCAGCGCGGAGACAACAGACCAGATCCGTTCGGCATGTGCGGCGGACGCGGCATCGATGCGCGATTGGATCTCGGCGACGACATCCGCGGTGGACTGACCTTCGGGAAGCAACGCGCCACTGGTGACGTGTGCGGACAGAGCTTGGGCATGCTGCTCGAGTTGACCGGCAACGGCGAACAGCCCATCAGCAGTGACTCGCAGTGCCCCCATGCCTGCAGTTTAGCGGCGAGCTTTGGTGCCCTCGGTGAGATTCGAACTCACACTGCACGGGTTTTGAATCCGTTTCCTCTGCCAGTTGGGATACGAGGGCATTGCACCCGTTGATCGGGTGCGGTGTACCACCATAGTTGATGTGATTCTCCGGGCCCGCCGCGCCCCGAGGTCGCTTCATTGGACGGCTCACGCGACAATATGGGGATGACCGGGTCAACATCTGATGTCGCACCGCGCCGTGTCCTCGTGGCCGAGGATGAGGCGCTCATCCGGCTGGACCTGGCGGAGATGCTCCGCGAGGAGGGCTACGAGATCGTCGGCGAGGCCGGCGACGGCCAGGAGGCCGTCGAGCTCGCTGAGCAGCTCAAGCCTGACCTGGTGATCATGGATGTGAAGATGCCGCGCCGTGACGGCATCGACGCCGCGTCCGAGATCGCCGCCAAGCGCATCGCGCCCATCGTGATCCTGACCGCGTTTTCCCAGCGTGAGCTGGTCGAACGGGCCCGCGACGCGGGTGCCATGGCCTATCTGGTCAAGCCGTTCTCCATCACGGATCTGGTGCCAGCCATCGAGGTCGCGGTGAGCCGCTTCGGTGAGCTGACAGCGCTGGAGAAGGAAGTCCTGTCGCTGTCCGATCGGCTCGAGACGCGCAAGCTCGTCGAGCGCGCCAAAGGCATCCTGCAGACCAAGCAGGGCATGACCGAACCCGAGGCGTTCAAGTGGATTCAGCGGGCGGCCATGGACCGTCGCACCACGATGAAACGGGTCGCCGAGGTTGTCGTCGAGACGCTGGATCCGCCGGCCGCGGAAGCGACAGAACCGTCAGCCGGCTGAGTCCCGCAGGCGCGTCCCGTTAACTCTGTGTTTCCGGCCGCAGCATTTACACAGGTCCGATGAAGACAACGTCGGCCAGCATCGCTCAACAGCGCGTATAGCCGCGCCGTGTTGGTTACTGTCTACGCGAAGCAGCGGATGTCGGCCCCACCTGCGAAGAGTGCAGGCCGCATCCGGTGCCACGTAACCATGACCCGGAGGTGAAGCGTGCGCAGTCGCGTAGCTCGGAATGCTCTTGCAGTCGGCAGTGCCGGTCTGATCGTGTTCGGTCTGGCGGGATGCAGCCAGTCTGATCCGAAGCAGAGCGGCGCGGCCGGCTCGAATCTCAAGATCGTCGAACAGGTGCAGATCGACGAGAACGGTGCCGAGGTCAAGGGCGCCGCCGGCGCGACTCCTGCCGATCCCGCCGGTGACGGCAAGGCCACCTGCCCGCCGGTGAACATCGCCATGGCGGGCGCGCTGAACGGCCCCGACGCCGCACTGGGCATCAACATCAAGGACGGCGTGCAGCTCGCCATCGACAAGCACAACGCGGCCAACCCCGGCTGCCAGGTGACGCTCAAGACCTTCGACACCGAGGGCGACCCGCAGAAGGCGACGGGCATCGCGCCGCAGATCGTCGACGACAAGTTCACCATCGGCCTGGTCGGTCCCGCCTTCTCCGGCGAGACCAAGGCCACCGGCACCGTCTTCGACCAGGCCGGCCTCGTCGCCGCCACCGCCTCGGCCACCAACGTGACGCTGAGCGAGAACGGCTGGAAGACCTTCTTCCGCGGCCTGGCCAACGACGGCGTGCAGGGCCCGTCGGTCGCGAACTACCTGAAGAACACGCTCAACTACAAGAAGGTCTGCGTCGTCGACGACAGCACCGACTACGGCCTGGGCCTGGCCACGGCCGTGCGCACCACGCTGGGGCCGGTCGCCGACTCGGCGTGCAACATCTCGGTCAAGAAGGGCGACAAGGACTTCTCGGCGGCCGTCACCCAGATCAAGGGTGCCGCGCCCGACGCGATCTTCTACAGCGGCTACTACGCCGAGGCCGCGACGTTCGCTCAGCAGCTCAAGGACGGCGGCGTCACCGCGACGTTCGCCAGCGCCGACGGCACGAAGGACCCCGAGTTCGTCAAGCAGGGCGGCGAGGCGACGAAGGGCGCCATCCTGTCGTGCCCGTGCGGCCCGGCGAGCAAGCAGTTCGCCGAGGAATACACCAAGAAGTTCGGCCAGGAGCCCGGCACGTACAGCACCGAGGGCTACGACCTGGGCACCATCCTGGTCAAGGGCATCGACTCGGGTGCCGTCACCCGGCCCGCGCTGCTGGACTTCGTGACCAAGTACGAAGGTCAGGGCGTGGCCCGCAAGTACCAGTGGAACAACAAGGGTGAGCTGACCACCAACCTGATCTGGATCTACAAGGTCCAGTAGGAATCTGCAGACGACGACGCGTCCGGACCCCGTGCCGGGCGCGTCGTCGTTCCTGGACTCTCACCACCGCGATACCGAGGAGCCGCCACCCGATGACACCCGACTGCGTCGGCCACTACGTGTGCACCGCGGCAAACATCAATTTCAACGTCGACAACCTGGTGAACGGGTTCTGGCAGTTGACGATTGACGGGTTGTCGTGGGGTGCGATCTATGCCCTCGTCGCCGTCGGCTACACCCTGGTGTTCGGCGTGCTGCGACTGATCAACTTTGCGCACTCGGAAATCTTCATGCTCGGCATGTTCGGCGCGTACTTCGCGCTGGAGATCATTCTCGGGTTCAAGCCCAGCGGAAACGCCTACAACCTGGGCGTCGGGTTGACCATCTTCTACCTGGGCGTCGCCATGGTGGTCGCGATGCTGGTCTCCGGCGCCGCGGCCGTCGGGCTGGAGGTGGTGGCCTACCGGCCGCTGCGCCGCCGCAATGCGCGCGGGCTGACGTTCCTCATCACCGCCATCGGCATGTCGTTCGTCCTCCAGGAATTCGTGCACTTCGTGCTGCCGAAGATTCTGAAGGGTTTCGGCGGCAGCAATGCCCAGCAGCCGATCATCCTGGTACAGCCCAAGACTCAGTTCACGCTCTTCAGCGCGAACATCTCGAACGTCACCATCGTCATCGTCGTGGCCGCCATCGTGCTGGCGCTGCTCACCGACATCGCGCTCAACCGCACCAAGTTCGGCCGCGGCATCCGCGCCGTCGCGCAGGACCCGACGACCGCCACCCTCATGGGCGTGTCCCGGGAGCGCATCATCATGACGACGTTCCTCATCGGCGGCCTGCTCGCGGGCGCCGCCGCGCTGCTCTACACCCTGAAGGTGCCGCAGGGCATCATCTACTCGGGCGGATTCCTGTTGGGAATCAAGGCATTCTCGGCCGCGGTGCTCGGCGGCATCGGCAACCTGCGGGGCGCGCTCCTCGGTGGCTTGATCCTCGGCATCATGGAGAACTACGGCCAGGCGTTCTTCGGCACCCAATGGCGCGACGTGGTGGCTTTCGTCCTCCTCGTGCTGGTGCTGTTGATCCGTCCCACCGGGATACTCGGTGAAAGTCTCGGGAAGGCACGCGCATGAGCGGGCAGCATCAAAACGAGGGCCGCGCCCGGTACCTGCTGGCACCCGGTGACCAGATCCGCCAGTGGTGGGACCAGCAGTCGAGGCCCGCGAAGTGGGTCTTCGGTGTCTTCGTGTTCCTTCTGGTGGCGTACCTGCCGCTGCACACCCCGTCGTTCCTCAACACACCCGGCATCAGCTTCGGCGGCACCATGGCGCAGTTCGCGATGGTGGCGATCATCGCGATCGGCCTCAATGTCGTTGTGGGGCAGGCCGGATTGCTCGACCTCGGCTATGTCGGGTTCTACGCCGTCGGTGCCTATACCGTCGCGCTGCTGACCAGCCCGGACAGCCCGTGGAACCAGGTCGGCGTCGACGGCTTCCTCGACAAGGACTGGGCCTGGCTGGCCTGCGTGCCGCTGGCCATGGCGGTCACCGCGATGGCCGGCCTGGTGCTGGGTATTCCGACGCTGCGGCTACGCGGTGACTACCTCGCCATCGTCACGCTGGGATTCGGCGAGATCATCCGGCTCCTCGCCGACAATCTCTCCGACCTGACCAACGGCGCTCGCGGCCTCAACCAGATCGCTTATCCGCGGCTGGGGGAGACCGACAAACTGCCCACGGGGGTGTTCTCCAGCGGCAACTCCGCCGGCACCGCCAACTACGGCACGTGGTGGTTCTGGCTGGGGCTGGCGCTCATGGTCGGCATCCTGTTGCTCGTCGGCAACCTGGAACGCAGCCGCGTCGGGCGGGCGTGGGTCGCCATCCGCGAGGACGAGGACGCCGCGGAAGTCATGGGCGTCAACACTTTCAAGTTCAAGCTGTGGGCGTTCGTCATCGGCGCGGGCATCGGCGGTCTGTCGGGCGCGCTGTATGCCGGCCAGGTGCAGTATGTCGCGCCGCCCACCTTCAACATCATCAACTCGATGCTGTTCCTGTGCGCGGTGGTCCTCGGCGGGCAGGGCAACAAACTCGGCGTGATCGTCGGTGCGTTCATCATCGTGTACCTGCCCAACCGGCTGCTCGGGGTGCATGTGCTCGGCATCAATCTCGGCGACCTAAAGTACCTGTTCTTCGGCCTGGCTCTGGTGGTGCTGATGATCTTCCGGCCGCAGGGTCTGTTCCCGGTGCGCCAGCAGCTGCTGTCGTACGGCAAGTCGGCGCGGGCGTTGTTGCGCAATGCCGACGAATCGAAGGCGGCGGCATGAGCGACATCTTCGAGCCCGCGCCAGACGAGGAACTGGCCGCCCTGCACCGTGACGTACAGGTCGCCGAGGGCGAGAAGCTCTTGGCCACAACCGATCTCACGGTCAAGTTCGGCGGGCTCACCGCGCTCGATGCGGTGACGTTCGATATCCGGCGCGGCGAGATTCTCGGTCTCATCGGCCCCAACGGCGCCGGCAAGACCACCTGCTTCAACGCGATCACCGGTGTGTACCGGCCGTCGTCCGGCTCGGTGATGTTCGACGGCGCGCCGCTCGGCAAGATCAAGCGCCACGAGATCACCCGGCGCGGCATCGCGCGCACCTTCCAGAACATCCGGCTGTGGGGCGAGATGACGGCGCTGGAGAACGTCGTCGTCGGCACCGACGCCCGGCACAAGACGTCGGTCCCGGGCGCACTGCTGCGCACCGCCCGGCACCGCCGCGAGGAACGCGACGCCATCGAACGTGCCGCGGCGCTGCTGCAATTCGTCGGGATCGCGCACCGCGGCGAGGAAAAAGCGCGGAACCTGTCGTACGGCGACCAGCGCCGGCTTGAGATCGCCCGGGCGCTGGCCACCGAGCCGAAACTGCTGTGTCTGGACGAGCCCGCCGCCGGCTTCAACCCGAGCGAGAAGTCCGCACTCATCGAACTGATCCACGCGATCCGGGAGGACGGCTACACCGTGCTGCTGATCGAACACGACATGCGACTGGTCATGGGCGTCACCGACCGGATCGTGGTGCTGGAGTTCGGTCGCAAGATCGCCGAAGGCCTGCCGGCCGAGATCCGCGAGGACCCGAAGGTCATCGCCGCTTACCTGGGGGTGCCCGATGACGAGCTCTGAATCCGTCGACCTCGACCCGCGGCCGGTGTTGCTGGAGGTCCGCGACGCCGTCGTCCACTACGGCAGAATTCAAGCGCTGCATGGTGTTTCGCTGGTCGTGCGGGAGGGCGAACTCGTCACCCTGCTCGGCTCCAACGGTGCGGGCAAGACCACCATGATGCGGGCCATCTCCGGCCTGCGGCCACTGACGTCGGGTTCGGTGTGGTTCGACGGTCAGGACGTCTCCAAGGTCAAGGCGCACCAACGGGTCACGAAGGGTCTCATCCAGGCCCCCGAGGGCCGCGGGGTCTTCCCCGGCATGACGGTGGTCGAGAACCTGGAAATGGGCTGTTACGGACGCAAATTCGAGTCCAAGCACGACCACGACGAGCGGCTCGACTGGGTGCTGACGACGTTCCCGCGGCTGGCCGAACGGCGGACGCAGGCCGGCGGCACGCTGTCCGGTGGCGAGCAGCAGATGCTGGCGATCGGCCGCGCGTTGATGGCCCGGCCCAAGGTGCTGCTGCTCGACGAACCGTCGATGGGGCTGGCGCCCATGGTCATCTCGCAGATCTTCCGGATCATCTCCGAGATCAACAGCCAGGGCACCACGGTGCTGTTGGTCGAGCAGAACGCGCAACAGGCGCTGAGCCGGTCCGATCGGGCCTACATCCTGGAGACCGGCGCCGTCACCCGTAGCGGCAATGCCCGCGATCTGCTGAAGGACGACAGCATCCGAGCCGCCTACCTCGGCGTCGCCTGAATGTCCGCCCCGCCTTGATTCTGTATCCAGGGCGCATTTGTTCGAGTGAGGTGCGCCGTCACGTAGGGGTCAACGGTTCTGGGCGCTGAACTTGAGTTGACCCTGCGCTGAGGGTCTTCGCTACTCGGAGTCTTGGTGCGCCAGCGCAATGTCAACGCAACCACCGGGCCCGGACGACTACCTCGAGTCTGACGCCAGCCGTCCGTTGATCCGCGCGAAAATGCTGTCGTTAAATGCCACGAATCTGACGTCGGCCACCTGAGCGGGGCTCGCAGCAACTGTCTCGACCGCAATCGCGATCGCGTCGTCCAGCGGCCAGCCGTAGATACCCGCGCTGATCAACGGGAACGCCACGCTCTGCGTACCCAGCTCGTCGGCGACATCGAGGGAACGCCGGTAGCAGGACCGCAGCAACTCCGGATCGCGTTGGCCCGCGCGGTAATTCGGCCCGACGGTGTGGATCACCCACCGGGCCGGGAGATTGCCCGCGGTGGTCCAGCCGGCGTCGCCGGTCGCCAGGCCGTGCGGGAAGCGCTCGATGCAGTCCTGGAGTACCGCGGGCCCGCCGGCCCGGTGAATGGCGCCGTCCACGCCGCCGCCACCGCGCATCGCGTTGTTGGCGGCGTTGACGATCGCGTCGACATCCTGCTGCGTGATGTCGCCGAGGACGGCGGTGATGCGGGGCATGACCCTACTGTCCTGCCGCGACTACCGGCATTGTTGAGGATTCGCGAATATGGTGCCTTCAGGCGGTTACACCGTTGAGTTGGGTGTCCGAGTACTGCACCAGTGAGGTGTTGACTTTGACGACGCCGCCGTCTCTGGAGTCCATCGACCACAGGGTCTGGCAGCTGGACGGGTCGACAGCGTTTTCGGTGATGTGCCCGGCCTCGCCCATGGTGCCTGACAGGATGGTTTTGCCGTCGGAGGCGACGTAGCCGCGCAGGTTCAGGTCGGCGCAGGTGCGCAGAATGCTGGCGGTGGCCAGATCGATCTGCTTCCACGGGTTTTCTTTGGCGGTGTTCTCGATGCCGGCGGTGTCCGAGACGTACATCTTGTCGCCGATGATCATCGTCCGGGTCTTACTTGGCTCGCCTTGCGAGGGCAGATCGGCGATCTTCTTGCCGGTGGCGTCGAAGACCAGCCACCGCATCTGGTCCGGGGCCTTGGGGTTGCCGTACTGGACGACCAGCAGCGCGCCGCGGCTGATGACCTGCCAAGCGCCGCGACCGGCGCCAACGGTGAAGTGCGACAGTTCTTTTCCAGCGTTGTCGTAGAACGTGATTCGGCCCTCGGGATCGCTGGCGCTGCGGCCCGGTACCGCGTAACCGCCGTCGTATACCCACGGCCGGGCGGTCAGTTTGTCGACGATGACCGCGCCGTCACTGACCGAGTACACCAGGTAGGTTCCATCGGGTCGGTCACCGACCACCAGCCGCTGCGGGGGGATGTCGCGGGACCAGAAGGTGTCGTCGCTGGCCTTGCCGCTGCCGGGCACGAACCAGGTCTTCTCCCCGGAGGAGCCGATGCCGTACCAGCCGGTGCCGGGTACGGCGACCACCGGGTATTGGCCGACCTTGTACACGCTCATCGTGTCGCCGTTGACGATGTCGGTGGGGCCGTTGTAGGTCACGTTGCCGGTGTGGCTGTCGAGCACCCACGCCCACGGATGTGAATCGGCCACGGCGGCGTTCTGTCGGCCGAGGCAGGTGAGCTGGTCTGGGCCGTTGATGTAGCAGCCCGCCACGCTGCCCGATAATTCGACGCCACTGAACAGGATCGCGCCGGTGCGGGGGGTGAACGAGTAGACCCAGGAGGTGCCAGGTCCGGCTGGGTCCGGGTGGGCGGGGTAGGCCAGCGCGAACGCCCGGTCCTCGACGCTGCCGGGCAGGATGCCCTGCTTCAGGTCCGGGGCGTGGACCACTTCGGCGAGTTTGATCGTCCACGACGGTTTCGGCGTCGTGGTGGGGATCGCGACCAGCAGGTCCGCCGGAGTCCCCACCGTCGGCGCGGATGAGCGACCGGAACCGTTTCCCGAAGTGCCGCAACCGGCGAGAACCAACGCCGCCAGAATCCCGACGACCGCACGACCTCTCACACCATCCCCCCTCTGGATGTTTCGTGATTTCGAGTATTGCACCGCGAACGTGAAAATTGCTTGCCACATGGACAATTCGGCCGACACCAGCGTCGGCAGCGCTAGCAGCGCAAACCTTCGACTCCGACAAATACGCCGCCGAACCTGGCTTCGCCCATGTGGCAGGGCCGGCCGTCGACCGAGACCAGGCCATCATGGGTGACTTGTGCGCAGACGCTGCGGTCATCCGCGTGCACCGCCTCAAATCCGCCCGACCAGCGCGTGTTGTAGCCGCTGACGATTCGGCCATCCGTGCAGACGGTCTTGGCGTAGCAGTCGTCGCAAACGCTGGTGTACTGCCGGTACGTTCCGATCGCGGGAAGCTTGCAGAGCGGACATGGATGTGCCGCTTCGTGTTCCGCGGGTATCGCAGTCAGCCAGTCCGCGGCAGCCAGACTTCGCAGCGCCGCAGCCTCGGTGGATTCGCTTGTACACCTTCGCAATCGGATGAGCACCGTATCGGCTCTCGGGATATTGGCGACGCCGAGACGCTCCGACTCGGGTAAGTCGCCGACACTCACGGCGCCGCGCACCAGGGCGGCGATGGCAGCGCGATGCCACTCGCTGACATCTTCCGGCCGAAGTGGTCGATGCTGGTGCTGGGTGTGACGCCAGAATTCCTCGATTTTCGCCCGTCTGCCTGCGGTAGTTCCCGGATCGATCGTCCACGTGCGGCCGCCATGGATGTTGCAGATGAACATCCCGCGGTCGCAGCGAAATGCGTAGCCGCCGTTGAGTTCATCATCGTTGAACTCGTCGTGGGTCACCTCCACGACCGACGATGGATCATCTGCCCAGTCCACCGCGAGCGCGTGAACCTTCGCGCGGTCGACGGGGCCTTCGATCGCCTTCATCATTACCGCCCTGTCAACCCAGCGACGGTGGGTCGGTGATGTCGCACAAGCGAAGTTCCTCGTCTTCGACGGCGAAGTGGAACACCTTGCCGTTGTCGCTGGCGCCCGGACGGAAGAAGAACACCAACATCGACCAGCCGGAGGCGGTGTCCTCGGTGAAGTCGCCGAACCCGAGAATCTCGATCGGCGAGCCGGGCGCTCCGACCTGGGCCAGGCGTTTACCGGCGTCGGTGTCCCGACCGGACGCCGCGCACGTCAGCGCACGCACGTTCGCGCCCTGGCGGTCGCCGACCTGATGCGCCCACAACCGCACGGTGCTCTGAGCGACGGCTTCACCTTGCTCGCGCGGCATCGCCGCCGCCGCGGCGATGGGCCGCACCGTCACCCGCTCGTGGGTCAGTGTGAATCCGACTGCCGCACAAAGCATTACCACCGCGACGATCGCGGTCAGCAGCGGCCAGCGGTACCCGGCCGGTCGGGGTGTCATGAGATCGCCCCACATACCTTGAGCTCATCGTCCTCGTACACCAGCACGTACGTATCGCCGAAGAAGTTGTTGGCGCCGATCGCGGCGTGCTGTCGTCCGGTCGGGGAGAGCCCGATCTGCCGGTACATCACGTCGATCTGGGCGCCGTCGCGGGTCTTGGCATACCGGAAGAACCCGTCGATGTGGTCGCGGGCCTCGACCCGATACCCGGTTGGGTCGAGGATCGTCGGCAGGTCCCGGGCGATGGTGCCGGTGGGGTTGGCGCACGTCAGCTGCCGCACCTTCGCCGCGTCGCCACTGTCGGCGGCCTGAAGCCACGCGGTCACCACCTGCTGGGCGTGCAGCTGGTCGGCCGACGGCGCGGGTGTCGGGGTGAGTCCAGCGCGCGGCGCCGGCCATACCGTCACTGCCACCACCACGATGGCCGCGATCAACGCCACCACGGCCACCGCCCACAGCGCCCAACGGCCGGCCCGGCTCGCGCCGGCCGACCCAGGCAATTCTGCGTCGCTGCTCATCGGTTGCGGAATGCGTCGAGCCCGATGTCCGGGCGGTAGTGCCGAAGCCAGGCGCCGATGGTGCCGTCGATCCAGTCGCGTTCGAACTCAGACGGGAAGATCAGGGCGTTGGGGGTGTGGGCAACCTCGCCGGCGGCCAGCCGGGACCCGTTACGGTCATCGTGCATCTTCAGCACCCGCGGCGACGCGCCCGGTGCGGCCGCCACCGTGCCGTCGCCGAGGATGCCCCACGCGCGCACCGAATGCGCGATGGCCTTGGCCGCATTGGCGACGCCGGCTACCGGCGAGACGATCGGACCCTTCGACTGTGCAGCGAAACTGACCGGTTCCAAATCGATTCGGGTGATGCCGCCCCAAGGGATGTCGACCACCGTGGCTCCGTCGACGCGACGCAGACCGGCAGGGGAGAGCGTCAGGCGCTTGTGTTGCCGGTACTCGGTGTTCAGCTGCCGCCGCTTCTGCCGATACATCAGGGTCGGTACCGCGACGGCCGCCAGCATGCTCAACGGGTAGTAGATGGCCGGCGAGTGTGGCATCAACAGCCCCAGGATCAGCAGAGCCAGAATCAATACCCCGGCCGCCATCATCACAAGCACCGGGAGGAACCGCACCAACGTCCGGTCGGCCTGCTCGATGCTGCCCAACTCGACCGGCTGCTGGAAATCCGCTGATGGCTGGGCGTCACTCATCTGTCGTCCACCCCTGCTCCCACTGCGACCCTCCCCGGTCAGGGCGTGCTGAAGCGCCCCGCACTGTCCGGTGGCCCGACCCACTCAGACTTGCTGTCAGCAGGCTACCGGTAATCGGCGACTCGATGTCCTGGGACTACGCAGTTACTCGTCGATCCGAAACCGCTTGATGCGGGCCGCGCCGCCGGACACCAACTCGACCCGTGACTTCGGCACCTCGAAATGCTCGGCCAGCACGCGGATCACCGCGGTGTTTGCCTTGCCGTCGACCGCCGGTTCGCGGACGTAGACGACCAGCGTGCCGTCGTCGTCGGTCTCGACCAACGGCCCCTTGCGGCTGCCCGGCTTGACCCGGACCGAGATCATCACCGCCCCAGCGTGCAGAAAATCCCGGGGAATCGGAAATTCCCCGGGATCTTCTTCACGTTCAGCGGCTCGGAAACGTCAGCGCGCGACGATCACCGACGAACCGTGCCCGAACAGGCCCTGGTTCGCGGTCACGCCCACGCGGGCACCTTCGACCTGGCGGCCGGTGGCCTGACCCTTCAGCTGCCAGGTCAGCTCACACACCTGCGCGATGGCCTGGGCCGGGATGGCCTCACCGAAGCATGCCAGACCACCCGAGGGGTTGACCGGCACGCGACCCCCGATGGTGGTGGCACCCGAGCGCAGCAGCTGCTCGCCTTCACCCTTGGCGCACAGGCCCAGGTGCTCGTACCAGTCGAGCTCCAGCGCGGTCGACAGGTCGTAGACCTCCGCGAGGTTGACGTCGTCGGGACCGATGCCGGCCTCGGCGTACGCCGCATCGAGGATCTGGTCCTTGAACACCCGTTCCGGTCCGGCGATGGCCGCGGTGGAATCCGTTGCGATGTCCGGCAATTCGGGCAGGTGCTGCGGGTACTGCGGGGTGACGGTGCTGATCGCGCGCACCGACGGCACACCGTCGAGCGAGCCGAGATGCTTGCGTGCGAAGTCGGCGCTGGCCACGATCAGCGCGGCCGCGCCGTCCGAGGTGGCGCAGATGTCCAGCTGCCGCAGCGGGTCGGAGACGACCGGGCTGGCCAGCACGTCCTCGACCGAAGCCTCCTTGTGGTAGCGGGCATTCGGGTTGTTCAGGCCGTGCTTGGAGTTCTTCACCTTGATCTGGGCGAAGTCTTCGGAGGTGGCGCCGTACAGGTCCATGCGGCGGCGGGCCAGCAGGGCGAAGTACACCGGATTCATGGCGCCCAGCAGGTGGAAGCGCTGCCAGTCGGGGTCGTTCTTGCGCTCGCCGCCGACCGGGGCGAAGGCACCCTTGGGCGTGGTGTCGGCGCCGATGACCAGCGCGACGTCGCAGAAGCCGGCCAGGATGTGGGCGCGGGCGCTCTGCAGAGCCTGCGAACCGCTGGCGCACGCGGCGTAGGACGAGGACACCGGCACGCCGTTCCAGCCCAGCTTCTGGGCGAACGTCGACCCGGCGATGAAGCCGGGGTAGCCGTTGCGGATGGTGTCGGCACCGGCGACCAGCTGGATCTGACGCCAGTCGAGGCCGGCCTCGGCCAGTGCGGCGCGGGCAGCGACGACGCCGTACTCGGTGAAGTCGCGGCCCCATTTGCCCCACGGGTGCATGCCCGCACCGAGGATGTACAGAGGCTCAGGCGTGCTCACTTCGCAATCTCCCAGGCATAGGTGGTGCGCTCGACACCGTCGGCATCGGTGTACAGCGGCATGGTGGTCAGTTCCATCTCCATGCCGACCTTGAGATCCGCGGCGAGTGTGCCCTCGACGACCTTGCCCAGCACGATGAGGCCCTCGGCCTCCAACTGGACAGCGGCGATGGCGAACGGCTCGAACGGGTCGGCTGCCGGGTACGGCGCCGGCGGGGGATAGCGGTTCTCGGTGTAGCTCCACACCGTGCCGCGGCGCGACAACGCGACGGGCTCGAGCACGTCGCTGTCACACGCCGGGCTGGGGCAGTTGTTGGCGCGAGGCGGGAAAACGTAGGTCCCGCACTGCGGGCACTTGGCCCCGATCAGGTGTGGCGCACCGTTTTCGTCGGTATCCCACCAACCTTCAATTGCCGGCTGACTCCCGGCTTCCGTCACTCCTGGCACGAGCTCAGCGTAGCTGCCAATAGGCCCGAAACTGAAACGTGTTGCAGTTTTATCCCGGCAGCCGGGAAAACCCATTGTAGTGTACGAAACGGTTTCGTACACTTCTGCCATGGTTCGAGGGATGGCGCGGGAACAGGCGGTGCTCGCAGCGACGGCCGAGTTGCTCGTCGAGCGGGGTTACGCGGCATTGACCACCGACGCGGTGGCGGTGCGGGCGGGTGCCAGCAAGGCGACCATCTATCGCCGCTGGCCGAACAAGGCGCAACTCGTCCGGGCCACGCTCGACGCCGCGGACGCCGCCCGGAACGCGTCGATGCCCGATACCGGGGCGCTGCGCAGTGACCTGTTCGCCGTGATGGAAGCCGTCGCCGCGAATGTCGCCGACCCGTTGACCCGGGTCACGGCGGAACTCGCGACGCTCATGCGCCACGACGAACAGCTCGCCGAGGCCATCCGCCAACACCTCGACAAAGAGGAGCTGTCGCCGTTCCATGACGCGCTGCAACGCGCCATCGCGCGGGGCGACATCGCCGCCTGCGCCGACGTCGAACTGATCCACGATGTCGCCGAGGCGATGATCCTGCGGCAAATGCACCTCGACCGCCCCGTCGACGCCGCCTTCAGTGCGCGGCTCATCGACGACGTGCTGCTGCCCCTGTTGGGCGGTGCCCGATGAGCGTGGTGATCGCCGGCGCCGGGCCGACCGGACTGACCCTCGCCATCGAGCTGGCGCGCCGCGGCGTACCGGTTCGCGTGCTGGACCGGGCGCGGGCGTTGTTTCCCGGCTCGCGCGGCAAAGGACTGCAACCGCGCACCCTCGAGGTGTTTGACGACCTGGGTGTCATCGGTGCGGTACTGGCGGCCGGTGAGACGTTTCCGCCCATGCGGCTGTACCGCGGCGCGGAGGTGGTCTGGACCAAACCGATCTACGAGCTGCTGGGCCTGCCCGAAGTGGCGGCCACGCCGGCCGTGCCGTATCCCTTCACGTGGCTGATCCCGCAATGGCGGACCGACCAGATCCTGGCGGCACGGTTCGCCGAACTCGGTGGGACCATCGAATTCGATACCGAGGTAACAGGTTTCGCGCAGAACGACGAGGGTGTGACCGTACAGACCGGTCGCGGCCCGATCCGTGCCGCCTACCTCGTGGGCGCCGACGGCGGTCGTAGCACGGTGCGCAAGGTGTCCGGCGTCGATTTTCTCGGCGGTGCGTTGACCGAGGAACGCATCATCGTGGGCGACGTCCGGGTGACCGGGCTCGACGGCAGGTGCTGTCACCTGCTGACGCGTGACGGTGACCAGGCCAAGCGGTTCTCGCTGTGGAACCTGCCGGGCAGCGAGCACTTTCAGCTTGTGGTGACGATGGCGCCAGGTGAGCAACCGCCGGCGCTGACGCTTGCCGCGATGCAGGAACTGCTCGAACAGCGCTCGGGCCGGACTGATGTGGTGCTGTCGGACCTGCGGTGGATTTCGGAGTACCGCGTGAATCTGTTGATGGCGCAACAGTTCCGGATGGGCCGGGTGCTGCTGGCCGGCGACGCGGCCCACGTGCATTCACCGGCCGGGGGACAGGGCGTCAACACCGGCGTGCAGGACGCCTACAACCTCGCAGGCCGGCGACCGCGCACCCGACGGCCTGTTGCCCGACGGTCGCCAGCTGTTCGACGTCTTCCGTGGACCGCACTGGACGGTGCTCGAATTCGGGAGAGCTGCAGCCGATTTCGGCGTTCCGCAAGCCCGCCTGAGCTCCGGGCCGGACTACGACGTGCCGGACGGCTCCTACGTCTTGGTTCGGCCCGACGGCCACATCGCGGCGATCACCGATCAGCCGGAAGCGATCCGCGAACAGCTGCGTCGCTTCGATCCGGTGCGGGCGGGCAGCCCGTCATGACCGGGTGCTCGTCGCGGTCTCGGCCCGGTACCGGGTGGTGACCCGCGCCAGATCCGCCGGCGCCCGCGATGCCCCCGCGACGTGCATCTCGCGGTTGGCGGCGATGACATCGGCGGTCTCGGCGCGCCGGGCCTGCTCGTAACTCCGGAGCCCGTCGAAGCCGTGGGCCGCCAGTTCGTCGGCGAGCACCCGCGCGTCCACGATCGACTGCGACGCACCGTTGGCCCCGACGGGGTACATCGGGTGCGCGGCGTCGCCGAGCAGCGTCACCAGACCCGCGCCCCAGTGTGGCAGCGGGTCCTTGTCGACCATGGGGTAACTGAACAGCGCCGGGCTGTGGCCGATCAGCGCACTCATGTCGAGCCAGTCGAGATCCCAGTCGGCGACGTGCGGCAGGACATCGTCGGCGGTCGCGGGTGCGTTCCACCTGGCGTCGCCGTCCACCGGGCCGGGCAGCCCGGTGGGCACCTGCAGTACCCAGTTCACCTGACCGCCGCCGATGGGATACGTGATGAGGTCAACCCCGTTGTCGGCCTTGACGATTGCCATGGTATGCCCGTCGAGGAACGGCGTGATGTCACTGGCCCCGCGGTACATGGTGATACCGGACGAGAGCAAGGGATCGGGGCCGCGATGCAGCGCCGCGCGCACGACGGAGTTGATGCCGTCGGCGCCGACGAGGGCCGAGCCCGCGACCGGGCCGGCCGCGGTGTCCACGACGACACCGTCGGCGCGCTGCCGGAATCCGGTGACGCCGCTGCCGGTGCGGACCGCGTCGGCGCCGAGACGTTCCCGCACCGCGTCGAGCAGCATCATCTGCAACCGCCCACGGTGCACCGACAGCTGCGGGTGGGCGTCGCCCGCAGCCAGTCCGCGGGGTTCGGTGAACAACAGATCGCCGCGACGGGTGTAGAAGCGGATCGCTGACGGGGCCACGGCCATGGCGGTCAACGCGTCACCGAGGCCGAGCTCGGTGAGTTCGCGGACCGCGTGCGGCAGCAGATTGATTCCAACGCCCAACGGCTGCAGGTCATTTGCGCGTTCCAGCACGAGTGCGTCGAATCCGCGCGTTTGCAGGGTCAAGGCTGTGGTGAGTCCGCCGATACCGGCGCCGGCGATGAGTACTGGTGTCATGTCTCCAGCCTCAGCGCGCCAAAACCATAAGTCCAATATCGATCTGGTCCACAAACTATAATCATTGCTTATGGAACTGCGGCAGTTCGAGTACTTCGTCGCCGTCGCCGAGGAAGCCAACTTCACCCGCGCCGCCGAGCGCATCCACGTCGCGCAACCCGCGGTCAGCGCCCAGATCGCCCGGCTGGAGCGCGAATTGGGCGAGCCGCTGTTCGACCGCGCCCGGCGAGAGGTTCGGTTGACGGCCGCGGGAGAGGCGGTGCTGCCGCACGCGCGGGCGGCCCTCGCGGCGGCGGCCGATGCGCGGACCGCGGTCGCCGAATTGAGCGACCTCGTGCGCGGCTCCGTGACCATCGGCACGGTCGCCGCGCATGACGTCGACGTGCCGAGCCTGCTGGCCCGGTTCCATGAGGCCCATCCACACGTCGACATCACCCTCGGCACCGCCAATTCGGACGCGTTGATCGAGGGGATACGCACCGGGCAGCTGGACGCCGCCATCGTGTCGGTCGGCGCCGCGCTGCCGTCGGGGCTCGCAGCCGTCGTCGTGACCGACCAGCCGATCGTGGCCGCCGTCGCCCTCGACGATCCTTGGCACACGCGGCGGGCCCTGCGGCTGGCGGAGCTGGCCGGCCGCGCCGTCATCGCGCTGCCCGTCGGCACCGGCATCCGGCACCAGTTCGACGGCGCATGCGCCGCCGTCGGCGTCGACGTGCACGTCGCCTTCGAGGCGAGCACACCGCAGGCGCTGGCCGACCTCGCCGCGCGGGGTCTGGGGGTCGCCGTGTTGCCGCAAGCGATGGTGCGGTCGCGTACCGATCTGCACTTGATCAAGCTGACACCGGCACTGCGGGGTCGGCTGGTGTTCGCGTGGCGGGCCGGTGGGCCGATGAGCCCGGCGGCCCGGGAGTTGGTGAACATGGCGCGGCGGTTACTGGCTGTCGGTGGGGCTGAATAGAGTTAGAGCCGTGAGCCCCACCGCAACGGACGCCCCGCCCACCACCAAGCCCACATTGATGCTGCTGGACGGCAATTCACTGGCGTTCCGAGCGTTCTACGCGCTGCCCGCCGAGAACTTCAAGACGCAGGGCGGGCTGACCACCAACGCGGTGTACGGCTTCACCGCCATGCTCATCAATCTGCTGCGCGACGAGAAGCCGACGCACGTCGCGGCGGCTTTCGACGTGTCCCGCCAGACGTTCCGCAAAGAGAAGTACCCGGAGTACAAGGAGGGGCGGGCCGCCACGCCCGACGAGTTCCGCGGCCAGATCGACATCACCAAAGAGGTGCTGGGGGCGCTCGGCATCACGGTGCTGGCCGAAGACGGGTTCGAGGCCGACGACCTGATCGCCACGCTGGCCACGCAGGCCGAGGCGGAGGATTTCCGCGTGCTGGTCGTCACCGGCGACCGCGACTCGCTGCAGCTCGTCACCGACGACGTGACGGTGCTGTACCCGAAGAAGGGCGTCAGCGACCTGCACCGCTTCACCCCCGACGCCGTGGTGGAGAAGTACGGCCTCACTCCGACGCAGTACCCGGATTTCGCGGCCCTGCGCGGCGACCCGAGTGACAACCTGCCCGGTATCCCCGGTGTGGGGGAGAAGACGGCGTCCAAATGGATCAACCAGTACGGCTCGCTGCAGGCGCTGGTCGACCATGTCGATGAGGTCAAAGGCAAGGTCGGCGACTCGCTGCGGGCCAATCTCTCCAGCGTCATCCTCAACCGTGAGCTGACCGACCTGGTCCGGAACGTGCCGCTGGCACACACCCCGGAGGCCCTACGGGTGCAGCCGTGGGACCGCGACCGCATCCACCAGCTGTTCGACGACCTGGAGTTCCGGGTCCTGCGGGACCGGCTGTTCGACACGCTGTCGCCCGTGGAGCCCGAGGTCGAGCTCGGTTTCGACGTCCGCGGCGGACTGCTCGAACCGGGCACCCTGGCGGCCTGGCTCGCCGAGCACAGCAACGGCAGCCGCTTCGGCATGGCCGTCGCGGGCACGCACAAGGCCTTCGACGCCGACGCGACCGCGGTGGCGATCGTGTCGGCCAGCGGCGAAGGCGTCTACATCGACACCGCGCGGCTGGACGCCGAGGATGAAGCGGCGCTGGCGTCGTGGTTGGCCGATCCGGGTCCGCCGAAGGCGCTGCACGAGGCGAAGCTGGCGTGGCACGACCTGCTCGGCCGCGGCTGGCCGCTCGCCGGTGTCACTTCCGACACGGCACTGGCGGCGTATCTGGTCCGTCCGGGGCAGCGCAGCTTCGCCCTCGACGACCTGTCGGTGCGGTACCTGGGCCGCGAGCTACGGGCGGAAACCAAAGAGGAGCAACAGCTTTCGCTGCTCGACGACCCCGATGAGGTCGACGACGCCGCGGTCCAGGCGCTGATCGTGCGTGCCGCGGCGGTCGGCGATCTGGCCGACGCGCTCGACGTGGAACTCGCCAAGATCGACTCGCTGGCGCTGCTCGGGCAGATGGAGCTTCCGGTACAGCGCGCCCTCGCCGAGATGGAGAACGCCGGCATCGCCGTCGACATCGAACTGCTCGGCCGGCTGCAGAGCCAGTTCTCCGACCAGATTCGCGACGCCGCCGAGGCGGCCTACGCGGCGATCGGTGAGCAGATCAACCTGGGCTCGCCCAAGCAGCTGCAGGTGGTGCTGTTCGACAAGCTCGAGATGCCGAAGACCAAGCGCACCAAGACCGGCTACACCACGGATGCCGATGCGCTGCAATCACTTCTGGACAAGACGGGCCACCCGTTCCTGCAGCATCTGCTGGCGCATCGTGACGCGACCCGGCTCAAGGTCACCGTCGACGGACTGCTGAACGCGGTCGCGTCCGACGGCCGCATCCACACCACCTTCAACCAGACCATCGCCGCCACCGGTCGCTTGTCGTCGACCGAGCCGAACCTGCAGAACATCCCGATCCGCACCGAAGCGGGCCGGCAGATCCGTGAGGCGTTCGTCGTCGGCAAGGGCTTCACCGAGCTCATGACCGCCGACTACAGCCAGATCGAGATGCGCATCATGGCGCACCTGTCGGGCGATGCAGGCCTCATCGAAGCCTTCAACACCGGCGAGGACCTGCACACCTTCGTCGCGTCGCGGGCCTTCGGCGTGCCGAGCGAAGAGGTGACCGCGGAACTGCGCCGCCGGGTCAAGGCCATGTCATACGGCCTGGCCTACGGGTTGTCGGCGTATGGCCTGGCCTCGCAGCTGAAGATCTCGACCGAAGAAGCCAAGCAGCAGATGGACCAGTACTTCGACCGGTTCGGCGGGGTACGCGACTACCTGCACTCGGTGGTCGAACAGGCCCGCAAGGACGGCTACACCTCGACGGTGCTGGGGCGCCGGCGCTACCTGCCGGAACTCGACAGCAGCAACCGCAACGTCCGCGAGGCGGCCGAGCGGGCCGCGCTCAACGCGCCCATCCAGGGCAGTGCCGCCGACATCATCAAGGTCGCGATGACCAACGTCGACCGCGCGATGGAGGACGCCGGGCTGAAGTCACGCATCCTGCTTCAGGTGCACGACGAATTGCTGTTCGAGGTGGCCGAGGGCGAGCGGGATGCGCTCGAGACCTTGGTGCGTGAGCAGATGGGCAGCGCCTACCCGCTGGACGTGCCGCTCGAGGTGTCGGTCGGATACGGCCCGAGTTGGGACGCCGCCGCCCACTAGGGCTAGGCGTCGGCCGCCAACCCGATCCCGAGCGCAACGAGGATCGCGCCCATGGCGCGTTCGATGCGCTGACGAACGTGGGTGCGGCTCAAGATGTTCCGCGCCCGGTCGGCCGCCAGGACGACACCGACGCACCACGAGGTGTCGATGACGAGTTGGATGGCGGCGAGCACCAGCAGCGTCGGCAGCACGGGGCCGCCGGCCGGCAGGAACTGGGGGAGCACCACGATCCCGAAGGCCGCGGCCTTCGGGTTGGCGGCGATCGACACGAGTGCGGCACGGAACGCCGCGCCCGGGGTGCGGCCGCGCAGCGGCATGGTCACGGCCATGTCGGTGGGGTGTTTCGCACTGCGCCAGGCGCTGATGCCCAGCCAGATCAGGATCGCGGCGCCGACGACGTGCAGCGCCAGCGACAGCCAGTGATTGGCCGCCAGCAGGATTGACAGCCCGCCGCCGCCGGCCAGCGTCCACCCGCAGACACCGATCTCATTGCCGACAACGGCTGCCAGACCGGCCTTGCGGCCGTCGCGCACCGAGCGGTGCAGGAACAATGCCGTCGCCGGTCCGGGCAGCGCGGCCAGGATCACCGACGCGACCAGGAACGCCGGCAGGACGTCGAGAAGGTGCGCGAGCATGCAAGAAGTATCGCTGACCCGCACAAATCGTTAAGTCAGACGGCGCGGTAGTTGGTCAGCCACTGCAGCACCGGCGCCCGCGCCCGCGTGGCGGTCAGCCAGTACGCCTCCTCGGCATGCAGCTGGTAGGTCCGCTGGTCGGCCAGGCCCCGGTCGATGCGGTCCCGGACGAATGCCAACTCGACGACCTGCACGGCGAACTCCTTCACCGATTTCCCGGCCGGCGCGCCGCCGATCCGCGTCGCCGTCGCGATCGCCGCCTTGCGGGTCCGCATCGATCCGAGCCACGTCGCCTCGTTGGGGGTGATCAGGCCGGAGGCGATGAGTCCGGGCAGCTTCTCGGCGACCACCCGCTGCTCGCGACGGCGCCCCAGCACGCCCGTGACGATGGCGAGGGTGAAGATCGGCACCATCCAGAACAGGTAGACCGCGAAGTAGGCGCCGGCGCCGACGACGGTCGAGCCGTTCCACAACATGTGCATGACCACCGCGGCGACGTAGCCGAGTCCGATGTAGAGCACCTTGGCGCCGGCGCTGCGATGCTGCAGCGCGAGGTACACGCCGATGCCGGTCATGCTGGTGAACAGCGGATGCGCGAAGGGGCCCATGATCAGCCGCAGCGCGGCGGTGAGCAGGGAGTGCGCGATGGTCTCGCCCATGGCGATGTAGAAGATGTTCTCCAGCCACGCGAAGCCCGCGGCGACGAAACCGGCGTAGACGAGGCAGTCCGTCAGCGAATTGAGCTCGTTGCGGCGCCGGCCGGTCATCATCAGCAGCAGGAACGCGCCCTTGGCGGCCTCTTCGATCACCGGTGCGCCGATGGCCATCGCCGCGAAACCGTCCTTGCCGAGCAGCGGCGTCGACATGGTTTCCAGGACCACCGAGATGACGACGCTGATGGAGGAACCCCAGATGAACGCGAAGATCAGCAGCCGCGGTGGCTCGGGCTCCCAGCGGTCGAACCACAGGTAGGTCAGCAGCACCACCGCAGTCGCGATGCTGGCCAGCACGAATCCGATGGTCATGCCGATCGGGTTGGTCAGCGTGGTCAGGATCAGGACGCAGCCGATCAGCACACCCAGGCCGATGATCACGCCGAGGGGCGCGCCGACCTTGCGGATTCGCCGCGGCATGGGCGCCAGATACGGATATGGCGGCGGCACGGGCGACGGAGCGGGATACACGACACGAAGACTATCGGCGGAACGGCATTCCCCTGCAGTGGAGCAGACCGCGTTTGGCCTGCGTCTACGGGTCTAGTACCCTCGACAAGTACCTGTGTCCACATGGGCTACGGGTGCGCGTGAGACGTCAGGCGGCAACGCCTCGACGCATCACGAGAAACACCAACCATTTTGTCCCTACGATTCAACCTGTCCGGAGCATCCCACCACATGCCAAGTCCCTCCATCACCTCGCCGCAAGTAGCCATCAACGACATTGGCTCGGCCGAGGACTTTCTCGCCGCTATCGACAAGACCATCAAGTACTTCAACGATGGCGACATCGTCGAAGGGACCATCGTCAAGGTGGACCGTGACGAGGTCCTGCTCGACATCGGCTACAAGACCGAAGGTGTCATTCCTTCTCGCGAACTTTCCATCAAGCACGACGTCGACCCCAACGAGGTCGTTTCCGTGGGCGATGAGGTCGAAGCCCTCGTTCTCACCAAGGAGGACAAGGAAGGCCGCCTGATCCTCTCCAAGAAGCGGGCTCAGTACGAGCGCGCCTGGGGCACCATCGAGGAGCTCAAGGAGAAGGACGAGGCCGTCAAGGGCACCGTCATCGAGGTCGTCAAGGGCGGCCTGATCCTCGACATCGGCCTGCGCGGCTTCCTGCCCGCATCGCTCGTCGAGATGCGCCGTGTCCGCGATCTGCAGCCGTACATCGGCAAGGAGATCGAGGCCAAGATCATCGAGCTCGACAAGAACCGCAACAACGTGGTGCTGTCGCGTCGCGCGTGGCTCGAGCAGACCCAGTCCGAGGTCCGCAGCGAGTTCCTCAACCAGCTCACCAAGGGCGCCATCCGCAAGGGTGTCGTGTCCTCGATCGTCAACTTCGGCGCGTTCGTCGACTTGGGCGGCGTAGACGGCCTGGTGCACGTCTCGGAGCTGTCCTGGAAGCACATCGATCACCCGTCCGAGGTGGTTCAGGTGGGCGACGAGGTCACCGTCGAGGTGCTGGACGTCGACATGGACCGCGAGCGGGTTTCGCTGTCGCTCAAGGCGACTCAGGAAGACCCGTGGCGCCACTTCGCCCGTACCCACGCGATCGGTCAGATCGTCCCGGGCAAGGTCACCAAGCTGGTTCCATTCGGTGCGTTCGTCCGCGTCGAAGAGGGCATCGAGGGCCTGGTGCACATCTCGGAGCTGTCCGAGCGCCACGTCGAGGTCCCGGACCAGGTGGTCCAGGTCGGCGACGACGCGATGGTCAAGGTCATCGACATCGACCTCGAGCGTCGCCGCATCTCGCTGAGCCTCAAGCAGGCCAACGAGGACTACACCGAGGAGTTCGACCCGTCGAAGTACGGCATGGCCGACAGCTACGACGAGCAGGGCAACTACATCTTCCCCGAGGGCTTCGACGCCGACAGCAACGAATGGCTGGAAGGCTTCGAGAAGCAGCGTGACGAGTGGGAGGCCCGGTACGCCGAGGCCGAGCGTCGCCACAAGATGCACACCGCCCAGATGGAGAAGTTCGCCGCGGCCGACGCCGAGGCAGCTGCCCGTCCGGCGACCAGCGGTTCCTCGCGTTCCGAGGAGTCGACCGGTGGCACCCTGGCCAGCGACGCCCAGCTGGCGGCGCTGCGCGAGAAGCTCGCCGGCAACGCCTAAGTAGCAACACAGAAGAACTCCCCGGCTCTCACCGAGCCGGGGAGTTCTTTTTTGTCGACACGTGCGTGTGTATCTATTTGACAATAATTTTCATCAACGGCTTGGCTGGGCGGCGTGCTCAAATTCTTCGCCGTTCTGCTCCTGACGGCTGTCGTCGCCGGGTGTTCCGGCCCCGCCGAGAACGCCGCTCCGGTGGAACAGTCCGCGCGCACCCCGCGGCTGGCCCTGAGCTATGACGGCGGGGTGCTGGTGCTCGACGCCAAGACACTCAAACCAGCCGGCGACGTCCCGCTCGAAGGCTTCCTGCGACTGAATTCCGCCGCGGACGGCCGGCATGTGCTGGTGTCGCAAGCCGGCGGGTTCGCGGTCCTCGATCTCGGCACCTGGACCGACGACCACGGCGACCACGGGCATCACTACACCGCCACCCCGCGGTCGACGGGTATGCGATTCAGCGGCGCCGAGCCCGGCCACGCCGTCGCCCATGACGGCAAGCTCACCCTCTTCTTCGACGGCACCGGCGCGGTGGACATCGTCGACCCGCACGCACTGCTCGCCGGCAAGGCCGAGGTGGCTTCGCATTTCGCGGTTCCCGCCCATCATGGCGTCGCCGTCGCTCGCGGCGACGGGTCGGTGGTCGTGAGCCGCGGCGACGAGCATGCGCGGACCGGTCTGGAAATCCGCGACGCCGCGGGCAGGCCGATCGCGATCAACGACGACTGTCCCGGTCTGCACGGCGAGGCCGCGGCCGCCGACGGTGTGCTGACGTTCGGCTGCCAGAACGGCATACTCATCGTCCGCGGCAACACCATTGAGAAGACTGCCAGCGCGGACCCGTACGGGCGGATCGGCAATCAGGCGGGAAGTGCCGAGTCGCCGGTTGTGCTCGGCGACTACAAGACCGAAGCCGGCGCAAAACTCGAACGCCCCCAACGGTTTACCTTCACCGACACGCAGACCGGCCGGATCACGGTGGTACCGCTCGATGCCAGCTATAGCTTCCGGTCGCTGGATCGCGGGCCGCGCGGTGAGGCGGTCATTCTGGGCACCGACGGCGCACTGCACGTATTCGATGCGAAGACCGCCCGGCGTATTGCGCACATCGGCGTCATCGCGCCGTGGCATGAGCCGGAGGACTGGCACGAGCCGATGCCGAATCTGCATGTACAAGATGGCGTTGCCTACGTCAGCGATCCGCAGATCCGGCGGCTGGTGGCTGTCGACCTGGCCGGCGGTGCGGCCGTCGCGGAAACCACGTTGGAGCGGGCGGTCATCGAGATGACCGGAGTCCGCGGCTGAGGTGAGCGGGGCACCTGACACACTGAAGCCGTGCTTCGTATCGGACTGAGCGGCGGCATCGGCGCCGGAAAATCCACTGTGTCATCGACCTTTGCAGCCGAAGGCGGCATCGTCGTCGACGGTGACGTGATCGCCCGCGAGGTGGTGGAGCCCGGCACCGAGGGGCTGGCCGCCCTGGTGGCGGCCTTCGGCGAGGACATCCTGCTGCCCGACGGTTCGCTCAACCGGCCGGCGCTGGCCGCGGTGGCGTTCAGCGACGACGAGAAGCGCAAGACCCTCAACGGCATCGTGCACCCGCTGGTCGGCAAACGCCGTGCCGAGCTCATCGACGCCGCGCCGGTGGGTTCGGTTGTGGTGGAAGATATTCCGCTGCTCGTCGAGTCGCAGATGGCGCCGCTGTTCCCGTTGGTCGTCATGGTGCACGCCGACGAGGACGTGCGGGTCGCGCGGCTGGTCGAGCACCGCGGCTTCTCGGAGGCGGACGCCCGCGCCCGGATCGCGGCGCAGGCGACCGTTGAACAGCGACAGGCCGTCGCGGACGTCTGGCTGGACAACCACGGCAGCGCCGACGAACTGGCCGCCGCGGCCCGCGAACTGTGGGAGCAGCGCATCGTCCCGTTCGCGCGCAATGTGCAGGCCGGCGTGCCGGTCAGTGTGGCGCCGGCCGTCGTGTCGTACGACGAGACGTGGCCCGAGCAGGCCCGCCGCATCGTGGCCCGGCTGAACACCGCGTGCGGCCACCGGGCGGTGCGGGTCGACCACATCGGGTCGACGGCGGTGCCGGGCCTGGACGCCAAGGACGTCATCGACATCCAGGTGACGGTGAAGTCGCTCGACGTGGCCGACGAGCTCACCGATCTGCTGCTGGCCGCCGGCTACCCCCGGGTCGCGGACATCACCGAAGACGTGGCCCACACCGACGACAAGACGTTGTGGCAGAAGCGCTTTCACGCGTCCGCCGATCCCGGCCGGCCGACCAACGTGCACCTCCGGGTCGACGGCTCGCCGGGTCAGCAGTTCGCCCTGCTGTTCCCGGTGTGGCTCGCCGCCAACCCCGACGAGCGGGTCGAGTACCTGGCGCTCAAGCACGATGCGATCGCTGCCGCGCCGGCCACCAGCGGCGAGTACGCCGACGCCAAGGAGCCCTGGCTCGCCGGTGCGTACCGACGGGCCTGGGCCTGGGCGGACGAAACCGGTTGGCGCCCTTAGTGTGCGACCGGAGTCGCGGGCGCGGCCGGGGTGGCCGGGGTGCCCGGTAGCTCAGCGCTGTACTGCTGGCTGGGATCGAAGTCGGTCACCGAACCGCAGCTGAGCACGCCATAACCGGGGTCCTGGCGCTGCGGCGTCAGGCGCGGGGCGACGAACTGGTCGGCCTGGGCGACGATCTCGTCGTCGACCAGGATCTCGCAGTGCAGGCTGGCCGAGTACGGCCATTGGATCGACACCTGCATGCCGGCGTTCGCCGCGTTGTTCAGCACGGCCGAGGCTTCGAACGATTCGCCGGGGAGCAACGAGGGCGTCGCCGAATTGAGCTGCGTATCGGTGAGGCGGTAGGTGATCAGCGTCCCGCGGGACACCCCGTCGATCCGGGCCCGGTAGGTGACGTTGTGCGGTCCCGCGCTGGGCGGTGCGCTGTCTCCGGCCGGAACCGCCGGCGGTGCGGGCGGTGCGGGCGGGGCCGGGGGAGCCGGGTCGGCAGCTGCCGTCGTCGCGAGAAACAGGGAGGCGCTCGTGGCCACTGCGGTGGCGCACGCCAGCGATGCCGCGGCCAGTCGTCCGCGCCCGATCGATGTCATGGTTGTTGACATTACCCGTCGCGCCAGGTCAGTGACATACCGAGACTGGCTAGCCAATTGTTCAGCTGGTAATTGTGCTGAGCCAGCCCTTCGATGGCGGCCGTCGCCGTCGTGATGGCGCGTTCACCGTCGTCGGTGCTCAGGAGGTGGTGCCGCACCGCGTCGAGAAGCTCGTCGACATCCTCCAGCTCGACACTCTTGCCCGACCGGACGACCAGGTCCAGGTAGTGGTCCTCGGACGTCCAGGCCTGCTCGCCGGCGGTGAACCGGCCGACATCGAGATAGAAGTCCTGGTCGCGTTCATGTCCCGGGTTGAAATGGAAGACGCTGGCCCGTAGGCCGATCGACGGCAGCAGCCAGGACTCCAGGTAGTGGAACTGCGGGCGGCCGGGGGTGGGACGGGCCATGTACAGGCCCCACGGCTCGAGGCGGTACACGTCGACGGCCCGCACGATGCCTTTGGGATCGGTGTTCGTGCGGGCGGCCAGGTCGAACGTCTCGTGCTTGGGTGCGTGGATGGCGCCAGCGTACGCGCTCGTCCGGCGACCGGCAGCGCCTGATGCTCCTATTGGTGTCAAGCAGCTTGGAGCCATGATCTGTATTGATCAGCCAGGGCGTCGTCGCGTTGTAGTCC